>CAZVMY010000107.1:233-8352 GCA_964628955.1 uncultured Methylocystis sp. | reverse complement strand
ACGGCAGCAGGCTCAGCTTGTAGGTAACCCCGTCGATGACCAGCGTGTGCCCGGCATTATGCCCGCCCTGGAAGCGGACGACGAAATCCGCCTGCTCGGACAGCCAGTCGACGATCTTGCCTTTGCCTTCGTCGCCCCACTGGGCGCCGACGACGACGACGTTTGCCATGATCTCACCGGCCTGACGGCCTGGCCCTTCAATGACCGCCGTTGCTGCTACGGCCGGTACACCGGACGAAAAAAGCCCGGCGAAGGCGCCGGGCCGATCCGTGGTCTTCCGCGAAGGGGTACGCGAAGGTGACGATCAGGTAAAGGTCGGCCGCCGCTTTGCGGCGGGCTGTTGCGCGATTGCAAGCGTGGTCGGGCGACCGGCGATTCTCCGAATCGTCAGGCCCAGAGCCGTTCCTTCTCCAGCCCCTTGTAGAGATCGGCGACATAAGGGCCGTAGCCGTTGAACAGCTTGGTCGGAATCTGCTCGTTGCTGCCGAGCACGCGCTCGCTGGCCTGGCTCCAGCGGGGATGCGCCACCTCCGGGTTGACGTTGGCCCAGAATCCGTACTCCGAAGCCTGCAACGCCTCCCAGTAGCTCTTGGGCCGCTGGTCCGTGAACGTCACCCGCACGATCGACTTGATGTGCTTGAACCCGTATTTCCACGGCAAGGCGATGCGCAGCGGCGCGCCGAAGCTGTTCGCGGCAGGCTTGCCATAGGCTCCCGTGACCATGAAGGCGAGTTCGTTCGCGGCTTCGGCCATGGTGATGCCCTCGACGTAGGGCCAGGGATACCAGGTCTGACGCTGACCGGGCGCCATCTTCGGGTCGAGGAAGGTTTCCATCCGCATGTACTTGGCGGAGGCGAGCGGCTTCGCGATCTCGAGAAGCGCGCTCACCGGGAAACCGGACCAGGGCACGGTCATCGACCATGCCTCGACGCAGCGGTGGCGATAGAGCCGCTCCTCGAGGGACACGCGCTTCAGCAGGTCGTCGATGCCGATCTCGAACGGCTTCTCGACCATGCCGTCGATCTTCACCGTCCAGGGCCGTGTCTTCAGGGCCTGGGCGGCGGCGGCGATGGTCTTGGACCCGCCGAACTCATAGAAGTTGTTGTAGTTGGCGTTGATCGCCTCGGGCGTGATCGCGCGACCATCCAGCGAATACGCGTCGTTGCGTTTGGCCGGATAGAGGCCGGCGCTCGGGTCGGCGGTCTGACCCGACGCCAGAGACGGCGTCAGGATCGTGCCTGCCGCGCCAAAACCGATCGCGCCCAGAACCGCGCGCCGGTCGAGATAGACCTGCTCGGGGGTAGCTGCGCTCTCGCGTATCTCCCATCCACGATGGCGCTTGATCAGCATGGCGAAGCTCCGGGTCGGGATGATCCACGTCCGCGTTAATCTCGCACGGACACACCATCAAGTCACGAAGCCGAGACGGCTCCGTGACAGGATGAGGCACCGTCGTGCGTTCAGCCGATCCCGAGCACTTCCTCGCGCAACGCCCGGCGAAGCACCTTGCCCACGTTGCTCTTGGGCAGCGCGTCGCGGAACACGACCTGGCGGGGCACCTTGTACCCCGTGAGATTGGCTTTGGCGAAGCTCTTGAGCGCCTCTTCCGTGAGAGCGGGGTCCTTGCGGACGACATAGGCCGAGACGATTTCGCCCGAATGGGCGTCCGGAAGACCGATCACAGCTGCTTCAAGAACGCCGGGGTGGGAGACGAGCACCTCCTCGACCTCGTTCGGATAGACGTTGAAACCCGAGACGAGCACCATGTCCTTCATCCGGTCGACGATCTTGATCTGCCCGTCGGGCAGCATGATCGCGACGTCTCCCGTCCGGAAGAAGCCGTCCGGCGTCATCGCGGCCTGCGTCTCCGCCGGCCGTTGCCAGTAGCCGGCCATCACCTGCGGTCCGCGGACGCAGAGTTCGCCGGCTTCGCCGACCGGAGCATTCGAGCCGTCCACCCGTCGAACGACGACGTCGGTCGAGGGAACGGGATAGCCGATCGTGCCGGAGAACTCGTCGATCGTCAGTGGATTCACGGCGACGACGGGCGAGGTCTCCGAGAGGCCATAGCCCTCGACGATCGCCTTGCCGGTCATTTCCTTCCAGCGCCGGGCGACCGGCGCCTGCATGGCCATGCCGCCCGCGATGGCGAACTTCAGGGCCGAGGCGTCGATGTCGCGAAAACCGGGATCGTTCATCATGGCGTTGAACAGCGTGTTCACGCCGCTGATCATGGTGATCCGCCGGCCCTTGAGGCTCTTCACAAAGCCGGCGACGTCGCGCGGATTGGCGATCAGCAGGCAGCAGGCGCCGATCCGGACCATATAGAGGCAGCAGCCGGTGAGCGCGAAGATGTGATAGAGCGGCAGCGCCGTCACCATCACCTGCTGCGGTTCGCCCTCCTTCAGGCAGGGCGTGATCCAGGCGTCGCATTGCGCGATGTTGGCGGTGATGTTGCGCTGGAGCAGTACCGCGCCCTTCGCCACGCCCGTCGTTCCGCCGGTGTACTGCAGGAAGGCGATGTCGTCGTGCCCGACGGTGTTCTTGTTCGGTGGTGCGCTCTCGCCGCTGGCGATCAGCGCCTTGAGCCCTATCGAGCCGGGAATCGACCACGGCTTGACGACCTTCTTGACGTGCCGGGCAACGAGATTGACCAGCAGTCCCTTCAGCCCCATCAGGTCGCCCGCCGACGCGACCACCACGAGGTCGAGCTTTACCGACGGCAGCGCCTCCTGCACGACATGGGCGAAATTCTCGAGCACCACGATCGCGCGGGCGCCCGAGTCGTTCAGCTGATGCACGAGCTCCCGCGGGGTGTAGAGCGGGTTGACGTTGACGACTGTGTAACCGCCGAGCAGCACAGCGAACATGCTGGCCGGATAGGCGAGGACGTTCGGCATCATGAGAGCGATGCGATCGCCCTTCTTCAGGCCGCGAGCTTGAAAAGCCGCCGCGAGCGCGTCGGCCACCCGCTTCGTCTCGCCGTAGGTGATCGACTTGCCGAAGCTCTCGAAGGCGGGTCGATCAGCATAGCGCGCGCAGCTCGACCGGATCAGGTCGGCGAGCGTTCCCATTGCGAGTGGATCGATCGAATGCGGAACGCCTTCGGGGTAATGCTCGAGCCACGGGCGCTCGAGCGCATCGGACCTGACCTCCAACATCGTATCCTCCCGGGCGCATGCCGCGGGCACGCGCAGGTCTTGTCGTCCGGTTCTGCCGCCGGACCGATCGGGCGCCATTCTCTCGATGACGAATGTGACGTCAAGCCGTCCGATGTCGGTTGAGCCGCGCGCGGGCGACCACGCTCGCGATCTCGAACACCATTTGCGCGCCGGCCTGCGCGGTGACGGTCGTGGCATCGTACTGGGGCGCCACCTCGACGACGTCGCCGCCCACGATGTCGAGATCGAGGGCGGCGCGGACCAGCGCCAGGGCCTCGCGGGGCGTCAAGCCACCTGTTTCGGGGGTTCCCGTGCCGGGTGCGAAGGCCGGATCGAGGCTGTCGACGTCGAACGAGACGTAGGTCGGACCCGATCCTACCACGGCGCGCATCCGTTCGATCGTGCCTGGCAGGCCGATTTCGGCGAAGGTTTCGGCATGGATCACGCTCATGCCGCTGTCGTAGGAAAACTCCCACAAATACTCGGCATTGCCGCGAATGCCGATCTGGACGGTCCGCTTCGGATCGAGAACGCCGGCGAGGACCGCCTCGCGGAACGGGCCGCCGTGATGGAACTTCGTGCCCTCGAACGGCCCGCTGGTGTCGCAATGGGCGTCGATGTGGATCATGCCGAGCGGCTCGTTGCGGCCGAGCGCCTTGAGGATCGGCAACGAGATGGAATGGTCGCCGCCGACTGCCACCGGCGAGACGCCTGCGGCCGCGATCCTGTCGAAGTAGCTCTCGATATCCTCGTGGCTGTCCGCCAGCGAGTATCGGCTGCGGAACGGCACGTCGCCGACGTCCGCCATCTTCAGCATCGCCGCGGGCACGAAACGGTGGACGTGGTGATAGGGGCCGATGCGCTCGATCTGGCGGACCGCGCGGGGTCCGAGCCGCGCGCCGGCCCGGTTGGTGACGCCGAGGTCCATGGGAACGCCGACGATCGCCACGTCCAGCCCGCCGAAATCCGCCAGGTCCGGTGCGTCGGTGCGCAAAGGCAGGTCGAGGAACGTCGCCACGTCGGCATAGGGCTTGGCGCGGCGATCGCCCTTGAACAGCAGGTCGACGACCTTGCGGAACTCGGTGTCATGCACCTCGCCGGCGCCGGCACCGGAGTACTTCGCGCGCAGCCGCGCCAGTTCGCCCTGGTCCATCACGTCTCCGTTCGGTCGATCGTCTGCCGCCTGAATGCGCCGAAGCCGCTCAATGCGCCAGAGCCGCGGCCGGTCGCGGCGCCGTCGCCGCGCTCTCGCTCCGGACGCGGTCAGGCGACAGGCGGCGCTCGGCGATGGCGATCAGTCTCGTCAGCACGAAGTTGACGAGCAGATAGATCGCACCGGCACAGATGAAGATCTCCATGACGCGAAAGGTCTGAGAGATCAGCTTCTGCGCCGTGCCCGTCACCTCCATCAGCGTCACGGTGGACGCCAGCGAGGTCGCCTTGACCATCAGGATCATCTCGTTGCCGTAGGCTGGCAGTGCCTGCCGCAGCGCGATCGGCCCGATGATCCGGCGCAGCAGCACCGGACCGGTCATCCCGAACGCGCGCGCCGCCTCGATCTGGCCGGGCGGCACCGATTGCAGGCCGCCGCGGACGATCTCGGCCGCATAGGCGGCGGTGTTCAGGGTCAAAGCCGTCAGCACGCAATAGGTCGGGTCCCGGAAGAACCACCAGATGCCGATTTCCTGCAGCGCCGGCCGGAACTGGCCGAGGCCGTAATAAACGAGGAAAAGCTGGACCAGCAGCGGCGTGCCGCGGAACACGAAGACATAGGCCTGTGCCAGCCAGGCCAGCGGCCTGAACGCCGAGACCTGACAATATGCGAGCAGAATCGCCAGAGCGAGACCGACGACGAGCGAGACCGACGCGAGATAGAGCATCAGAGGAACGCCGGCGAGCAGCTTCTGAAGCGTGTCGGCGAGGAACGGCAGATCCATCAGAGTCTCCGGATGCCGCGCATCGCGTGCATTTCGGCGCGCTGGAACACGATGGTCGAGACGGTGGTCAGGAGCAGGTAGAAGCCGGCCGCCACGAGATAGAACGTGAACGGCTGACGCGTCGAGCCGGCGCCGACCTGGGCCTGCCGCAACAGGTCGAAGAACTTCACGCCGTCGAACAGCACGGTCTCGCCCAGCATCACGGCGCCGAACGATACGGAAATGCCGATCACCGAAACGAGTGCGCTTTCCTTGAGGACGAGCTGCCAGACGTTGCCGAGGCCCGGCAGCGCGAAGCGCAGCACCTGAGGCACGACGATCCGCCTGAACCGGGTCCATGGGCTCATGCCGCAGGCGCGGGCCGCCTCCAGTTCGCCTGGCTGGATTGCGAGATACGCCCCCCGGAAGACCTCGGCCTGATAGGCACCGGAGACGACGCCCAGCGCCAGCGTCGCCACCAGGAACCCCGGAAAGGCGACGAAACCCTGGTAATCGAAGAACGCGCGGCCGATGGCGCCGAGCACGACGCTGCCGCCGAAATAGAACAGGTAGATGATCAGGAGATCGGGAACGCCCCGGATGACCGTCGTGTAGATGCCCGCCACGGCCCGCGCGAGACGAAAGCCCGAGAGTTTCGCCGCAGCACCGGCGGCACCGAAAACGATGCCGGCGAGGAAGCCCGAGAGTGCCACCGCGAGCGTGAGCAGCGTGGCGAAGAACAGCTCGTCGAGCCATCCCGTCGGGCCCCAGCGCATGAGATCGAGAAAGGTCATGCGCGGAGCCCGGACGGGCGAAGTGACCGTTCAGACCTTCGGTGAGAGATCGACCTTGAACCACTTCATGGACAGCGCCTTGACCGTGCCGTCCGCGACGGCCGACTTGATCGCCTCGTCGAAGGCGGCCTTGATCGCCGTGTCTTCTTTGCGGATGCCGAGCGCGACACCCTGGCCGAGGAGGCCGCCGGAGAAGGCCGGCCCGACGATCTCCATGTCCTTGCCGGACGGTGTGTCCATCGTCGCCTTGAATGCCGAATGGGCCGCGACCAGCACGTCGACGCGGCCGGCGGCCAGATCGAGATCGTGCTGTTCGGTGGTCTTGTATTCGCGGATCTCGGCCACACCCTTGAAGTAGGTCTCGGCGAACGCGGCGTTGGTGGTCGAGACCTGGGTGCCGATCACCTTGCCCTTGAGCGCGGTCTTGATCTGCTCGATCGCCTTCTCGGCGTCGGCCTTCTGCGTCGAGAGGTTGTACTCGCCTGTCGGCAGCTTGATGCCGGAGCTCTTGAGCACCATGAAACCGTGCGGCCCGGCGGCGTAGACCGATGAAAAGTTGATCGTCTCAAGGCGCTTGTCCGTGATGTTCATGCCGGCCATGATCACGTCGTACTTCTTCGCGACCAGCGACGGGATGATGCCGTCCCAATCCTGTGCGACGAACTCGCAATCGAACTTGGCGCGCTTGCAGAGCTCGTTGCCGAGGTCGATCTCGAAGCCGACGAGCTTGCCCGACGCATCGAGCCCATTCCACGGCATGTAGGCGCCTTCGGTCGCGATCTTGACCTTTTTCGCCTGGGCCAGGGCGCCGGTCGTGGCGACTCCCGCCAGCGCGACTGCCGCGACAAGGCCGAGCGCAGTCTTGAGAAGTTTCATGGTACCCGTCTCCCCGTTCGCGCGGGCTGCAGCCGCCGCGATGTGGAGTAAATCAAAGCAGCGTTTGTGCCATTTGCAAAGCATGAATCCGTGCCGCTGCGGCCGTCAGGAACGCAAGAAGCCCGGCGCGAACCGGGCTTCCCGTCCGCGATGGATAGGCTTCAGCGTGCCGGCTGAAGGTTCAGCTCGGCTACGCCTGCGGCGAGATTGAGACCCTGAGAGCTCTGGATCGAGAGCGGCTGCAGCGCGACCGACCGGTTGAGGCCTCCCACAAGCGCATTCGCGCCAAGCCCGATCCCGGCGGTCACTTCCGCCGTTCCGCCGATGTAGTTGCCCGCGAGCGCATACGCAGCCCGGCCGGCCGTGGGCGCGAAGACGACCCAGGCCATCTGTCCCCCGGACGTCGCGCCGATGTCGAGACCGAAACGGTTGAGCGTCCCGACGTAGTTCTCGATCGGCCGCCCGTCGGTGCCGGTCAGCTCGCAGAACATCGTCTTGCGCGAGGTGATGATCAGGCCGACGCCTTCCGATACGTCGCAGTTCAGGGTTCCGAGCTGAACCCGCGCCTGAGCCTTCCCTGGCCCCGTGGAGAGCGACAGCGCCGCTCCGGCGACGAGTGCGATCGCGAGAGCCTTTGCACGTGATGACGTCATGATGTCTCCCCTGAATGGACGGGGCATCAACGCCTGCCCCGTCAGCGAAGTTCCGCGCAAAAGCGCTGGATGCGCTTGCAGGCCTCCTCCAGTGCCGCATTCGAGGTCGCGTAGGAGATCCGCAGATTCGGACCGAGCCCGAAGGCCGAACCGTGCACCGTCGCGACGCCTTCCGTCGAGAGCAGCTCCATCACGAAGTCTTCATCCGTCTCGATCCGCTTGCCGGAAGGCGCCGTCTTGCCGATCGTTCCGGCACAGGACGGATAGACGTAGAAGGCGCCTTCGGGCTTCGGGCATTTCAGCCCGCTCGCCTGGTTCAGCATCGAGACCACGAGGTCGCGGCGCTCCTCGAAGGCCTTACGGAATTTCGGAAGATGCGCCTGCGTGCCGTCGAGCGCCTCGGTCGCCGCCCATTGCGCAATCGAGCAGGCGCCCGAGGTCTGCTGGCCCTGCACCATGTCCATGGCCTTGATCAGCCGCTCAGGGCCGGCGGCGTAGCCGATCCGCCAGCCGGTCATCGCATAGGCCTTGGAGACGCCGTTCATCGTCAGGGTGCGATCGTAGAGGTTGGGCTCCACCTCCGCCGGCGTCACGAAGGTGAAGTCGCCATAGACGAGGTGCTCGTACATGTCGTCGGTCAGCACCCAGACGTCGGGATGGCGCAGCATGACGTCGGTGAGGGCCTTCATCTCGGCCCGAGTGTAGGCGGCTCCCGACGG
>CAZVMY010000107.1:0-223 GCA_964628955.1 uncultured Methylocystis sp. | reverse complement strand
AGGATCACCCATTTGGTTCGCGGCGTGATCGCCCGTTCGAGCGCTTCCGGCCGCAGCTTGAACGAATCGGCCAAGGTCGCCTCGGCGATGACGGGAGTTCCGCCGCACAGCGCCACCATCTCCGGATAGCTCACCCAGAACGGCGCCACGCAGACCACCTCGTCGCCGGGGTTCAGCGTCGCCAGCAGCGCGTTGTAGATCACCTGCTTGCCGCCGGTGCCCA
>CAZVMY010000106.1:0-8359 GCA_964628955.1 uncultured Methylocystis sp. | reverse complement strand
CGCGGCGCTCGCCGGCGACCTGATGATCGAGCTCGACGTCTCGATCAAGTTCCACAGCTGGTGGAACGCGCCGAAAGCCTGGGCGGTGGCGCAGGAGATCGATCCGTCCGGCTCGCATGCCAACTGGATGGAGAACTTCCCCTGGACGCGGCTCGGCAACGTCGCGATGCCCCGCGAGGCCAAGCCTGCCTTCGACCGCGACCTGATGAAAGCGGCGCGACCGGAGCGCGCGCGCGCGATCCTGGGCGATGGCGCGTTCGGCGGCGACTACCAGAAGCCGGACGAGACCATGCAAAAGCTCTGGGACGCCGGCGTCGACGAGGTGCGCGCGGCTCTCGTCGGGCCGTGGCCGTGAGCGAGCGGATCCTGATCTGGGGCGCAGGCGCCATCGGCGGCACGCTCGGCGCCTGCTGGGCGCGCAACGGCCACGCCGTGCTGCTCGTCGATCAGGACGCGGAGCACGTGGCCGCGATGAATACGAGCGGGCTCGCCATCGAGGGGCCGGTCGAGGCCTTCACGCAGGCGGTCCGCGCGACGACGCCGGACGGTGTGGACGGCGTCTGGTCGCGCATCGTCCTCGCCGTCAAGGCGCATCATACGGCGGAGGCAACGCGGCAACTGCTGCCCCACCTCGCCGACGACGGCTATGTCCTGTCGGCGCAGAACGGCCTCAACGAACTGACGATCGCGAGTATCGCGGGCGCCGAGCGCGTCATGGGCTGCTTCGTGAACTACGGCGCCGATTACCTCGCGCCCGGTCGCATCCTGCGCGGCAACCGCGCGGCGGTCGTCGCCGGCGAGCTCGACGGCAGGATCACCCCGCGGGCCGAGGCGATGCATGCGCTGCTCACCGAGTTCGAGCCCGACGCCGAACTGACGACCGACATCTGGGGCTATCTCTGGGGCAAGCTCGGCTACGGCGCACTCCTGTTCGGCACGGCGCTGACTGACGAGCCGATCGCCGATGCGCTGGCCTCGCCACGCCATCTGCCGGTCTGGACCGCGCTCGGCCGCGAGGTTATGGCCGTGGCGGCTGCGAAAGGCGCCACGCCGCGCGGCTTCAACGGCTTCGACCCCGGGGCCTTCGCGGCCGGGGATGCCCCCGCGATCCAGGCCTCGATCGACGCGATGGTCGCCTTCAACCGCGGCTCGGCGAAGAGCCGTTCCGGCATCTGGCGCGATCTCGCGATCCGCAAGCGGCGCACCGAGGTCGATGCGCAGATCGGCATCATCGCCCGGATCGGCCGCGAGGCCGGCGTTGCCACACCGATGCTGGTCCGCCTCGTCGCGCTGATCCACGATGTCGAGGAAGGGCGCCGGCCACTGGCCTGGGACACGCTCGACCGGATGCTGGCGTGAGCCGCGTCGTCCTCGTCACCGGCGCGGCCCAAGGGATCGGCGCGGCGATCGTCGCGGCCTTCGCGAGCGAGACCGTGATCGCAGCCGATGTCGACGCGGCCGGCGCCGTCACAACCGCGACCCGGACAGGCGCCGAGGCCCTCGCGCTCGACGTGACGGACGAGGCTGCGGTCGGCATCGCGGTCGACAGCATCCTGGCAAGACACGGCCGGCTCGACGTGCTGGTGCATTGCGCGGGCGGCGTGCGCGGCCAGACCAACCGGCCCGTGGAGGACGTGCCGGAACCGGACTGGCACGCGATCATGGCCGTCAACGTGACCGGCGCCTTCCTGCTGGCGAAACACGCGGCGCCGGCGATGAAGCGGCAGAAATCCGGCCGGATCGTCACCATCTCCTCCGGCGCCGGGCTGCGCCCGAGCCTGACGGGCATCCAGGCCTATACGGCGGCGAAACACGCTCTCGTCGGCCTCACCCGGCAACTCGCCCACGAGCTCGGCCCCTCCGGCATCACGGTCAATTCGGTCGCGCCCGGTTTCGTGCGGTCCAATCCCGCCACCGAGCGGCAATGGGAGAGTTATGGGGCGGATGGGCAGCAGCGACTCGTCGAGAGCATCTTCATGCGCCGGCTGGGACGACCGGAGGACATCGCCGCCGCCGTCCGCTTCTTCGCGAGCGACGAGGCCGGCTGGATCACCGGACAGGTGCTCTCCGTCGACGGCGGGCGGGCCTGACTGCCTCCCTCATGCCGAGGTGCGAGCGCAGCGAGCCTCGAAGCATGAGGGCAGCATGCGCCGGACGATCCTTCGAGGCTCGCCTTCGCCTCGCACCTCAGGATGACCTGGAACCGTCCTCATATCGTTTTCCCAGCGCAAGCAACTCCGGCGTGCCGATCAGGGCATTGAGTCCGGCGAAATCGAACATCTGGTCGCGGAACGGCGCCGTCGTGCCATGGGTGCGCAGGCTGGCGTAAAAGGCTTCGGCCGCCTTCGCCATCGCGCGCACGATGCCGCCGGGGAAGATGACCAGACGGAAGCCGATCGCCTCCAGATCGGCGGTGCCGGTCAGCGGCGTGTCGCCGCCTTCCACCATGTTGGCCATCAGCGGCGCCCGGTCGCCGAGCCCCGCGACGATGCCGGCGAGTTGCCTCCGGTCCTGTGGCGCCTCGACGAACAGGACGTCGGCGCCGGCCTCGGCATAGCGCCCGGCGCGTTCGATCGCGGCGTCGAAGCCGTCCACCGCGATGGCATCGGTGCGGGCGATCACCAGCGTTCCGGCGTCATGCCGGGCATCGACCGCGGCGCGGATCTTGCCGGTCATCTCGGCGGCCGGGATCAGCGTCTTGTCGCGCAAATGGCCGCAGCGCTTCGGAAAGGTCTGGTCCTCGATCTGGAGGGCGGCAGCGCCGGCCTTCTCGAACAGCCGCATCGTCCGCTGCATGTTGAGCGCGTTGCCGAAGCCGGTGTCGGCATCGACGATCAGCGGCAGCGGCACTCGGTCGGTGACGAGGGCGATGGTATCGGCCACCTCGCTCGCGGTGACGAGCCCGACGTCCGGCCGCCCGAGCCGGGTATAGGCGAGGCCGGCGCCGGTCAGATAGAGCGCCTCGAAGCCGGCCGCGGCGGCGATCGCGGCGGTCAGCGCATCGGTGACGCCGGGCGCCAGCAGGATGGCGGGACGGTTCAGCCGGGCCCTGAGGTCGGTCGTCATCGGGCCCTCGCGATGCAGCGGATCATTTGCGCTGGAGTTCGTGCACCGCCGACCAGTCGGGCGCGGGCGGCATCGTCAGGAAGGTCCGGCAGCGCTCCAGCATCACGCCGGACGGCCCGTCCTCGCCGCGCATCGCGACCACCTGGGCGAACAGCGGCAGGGCCTCGTCGAAGCGCCGGTCGCGAAACAGGGCGAGCGCCCTCTGGTAGATCGTCGCCCATTCCGGCAGCGCGGCCCCGCCGGCGGCCAGGCCCAGAAGCTCGAAGACGGCGATGCCGCCTGCGCGGCCGTAGACCGCGACTCGATCGAGTTCGCGTACGAGGATCGCGTCGCCGGCGAGCCGTCGCGTTTCCTCGCCGATCAGAACCCGCGTTCCGTAGATCTTGTTCGCGCTTTCCAGCCGGCTCGCAATGTTCACGGCGTCGCCGATCGCGGTGTAGTTCAGGCGGCGGGCCGAGCCGACGTTGCCGACCAGCACGGTCCCGCTGTTGATACCGATCCGCATCCCGATCGGCCGGCCCGTGTCGTCGGTCAGGTTCGCGGCGCGGATCGCGTCGCCGGCTGCAAGGGCCGCGCGGCAGGCGGCGAGCGCGTGATCCGGCGTCGCGCGCGGCGCGTTCCAGAACGCCATCACGGCATCGCCGATGAACTTGTCGATCGTGCCCTGCTCGGCCTCGATGACGCGGGACATGATATCGAAATAGGCGCCGATGAGCGGGAAGACCTGCTCGCCCATGCGCTCGGAGAGGCCTGTAAAGCCCTCTACGTCGGCGAAGACGATCGTCAGCGGGCGCTGTTCACCGCCGGGTTTTGCTTCGATGCCGTCGGCGACCAGCATGCGCACGAGATCGGTCGGAATGTATTTCGCGAAGGCTGAGAGGCCCTGCCCCATGTGCACGAGGGCGCTGGAGAGCTGATCGACCTCGGTCAGGCGCGACCGGCGGCGTGCGATGCCGGCGAACTCGAAGCGCTCGATCCGACCGAGGTCCGCGACGACGGCGCGGATCGGCTCGGCCAGCATCCGCCGGCCGAGCCATGCGGCGAAAAGCGCCGCCCCGCTGACGAACACGATCAGCCAGAGGCTGAGGTTCCAGGTCACGCGGTCGATTTCGCCCAGGAATTCCTTTTCGGGAATGATGATGGCGAACTGCCAGCCCTTGAACTCGAGAGGCGACAACGCCACGGCGTAGCCCGCGCCGTCGACGACGACGCGCCGGCTCTCGACGATGTTCTTTGCGCTGTCCGGCCGCGCCGCGACGATCTTTCCGGTCTCCAGCGCGACGGGATCGAGCAGTTGCGTGCCGACCGGGTCGGCCTGATCCGTCGCGTCGGTCCGCTTGTCCGGGCGGATCACGATGCGGCCGTCAGGCCCCAGCAGAAAAGCCGCGCCTGTCCGGCCGACCTCGATCTCCCCGAGGAAACGCGCGAGCCGCGCGAGTTCGATGACGACCGCGAGCACGCCGAGCGGCTCGTCACCGGACCGGATCGCGGCGGCATAGGCGACGGCGGGCTGCGGACCGGTGACGTGATCCCTGATCTCGTGCCAGCGCGCCTCGCTGCGCGTCACGGCATCGCCGAACCACGCCTGCATGCGAACGTCGAAGGTGACCGGTCCGGCGCTCTGCTCGAGCAGTCGCGGCCCGTCCGGCGTCCGCAGGAAGCGTTCGATCATGAGGCGGTTGCCGTCGAACCCCTTGGAGACCGTGAAGGCCTCGATGTGGTTCTCACCCTGCCGGTGGACGCCCTCGAACCGGCCGTCCAGCGTAGCGAACAGCGTCCAGGAGAGCGTCGAGTTCAGCATGATCGTCGAGACGAACAGCGCGTGACGCTTCGCGGGGTCTTCACCGTCCACCAGTTGGTCGGTGATCAGCGAGCGGATCGACTGGAACGCGGCCTCGGCCTCGGCCACCCGGTTCCAGTATTCCTTGCGCACGGTCTGCGTCACGTGGCTGTTGAGGGTTTCGGCCAGCGCGCGGCTGTTGTTCTGGGCCGTCCGCCACCAGAGGGCATGCACGGACAGGGCGCTGGCCATGATGCTGCCCAGAACCAGCACCGAAAGGACCAGCCGGATCCCGAAATGCCGCATCGACCTGTCCTTGCCGGCAGAACGACTCGGCCGGTGTTGCGTGGCAATCACGCCGTGCGGGCGTTGGCAAGCGATGTGCCTGCCGCAATCGGCATGCCGCGCAGGAGTTCCCCGGCCGGCATCGGCTGTTTCCCCGCCCTCTGCACGGTCAGGAGACGCAGGGCTGCCTCGCCGCAGGCGACGGTCAGCTGGTCGTCCAGCACAATTCCAGGCGGCCCGGCGGCCTCGATCCGGCGGGATCTCAGCACCTTTATGCGCTCCGTCGCGCCGCCGCGCGTGATCTCGAAGAAGGCGCCCGGCAACGGCGCCAGTCCCCTCACATGATCGTGAAGCCGGCCGGCCGTCCAGGTCCAGTCGATGCGCGCCTCGTCCTTGCCGATCTTGGCGGCATAGGTCACGCCCTCCGCGGCCTGCGGCGTGAAACCGAGCGCGCCGCGCGACAAGGCGCCCAGTGCCCGCACCATCAGGTCAGCACCGAGGCCCATAAGCCGGTCGTGCACCTCGCCCGCCGTCATGTCGGGACCGATCGCGATCCGTTCCGCCATCGCGACTGGACCGGTGTCCAGCCCCTCTTCCATCCGCATCACCATCACGCCCGTTTCGCGGTCGCCCGCCATCACGGCGCGCTGGATGGGCGCGGCGCCGCGCCAGCGCGGCAGCAGCGACCCGTGCAGGTTGAGGCAGCCCAGACGCGGCGCGTCGAGGATCGGCTTCGGCAGGATCAGCCCATAGGCGACGACCACGGCGACATCGGCGCCATGGCTCGGGAACAGCTCCGCCGCGTCCGGCGTGCGCAGGGAGCGCGGCGTGAGGACAGGGATGCCGAACCGTTCGGCCAGGCTGTGAACCGGGCTCTTTGTGAGATCGAGCCCACGCCGCCCGGCTGGTTTGGGCTCCCGTGTGTAGCAGGCGACGACCTCATGGCCGTGGCCGACGATCTCAGAGAGCGTCGGAACGGCGAAGGTCGGCGTCCCCATGAAAACGATGCGGAGGCTCACGACACCCCGGCGCCACCCGCGCCTTGCCGGCTCACACCAGTTCCTCGCGGCTGGCGATCGTCGAGTCGGCGTTGAGCCGGTAGACGATCGGGACGCCGGTCGCGAGTTCCCGCGCGACGATCTCGGCGCCCGACAGCCCCTCCATCGCCATGATCAGCGCGCGCAGCGAGTTGCCATGCGCCGAGACGAGGGTGCGCTTACCGGAGAGGACCGCCGGCAGGATGTCGTGCACGTAATAGGGCAGCACGCGCGCGGCCGTGTCGCGCAGGCTCTCGCCGCCGGGCGGCGGCACGTCGTAGGAGCGGCGCCAGATGTGGACCTGTTCCTCGCCCCAGCGCTTGCGGGCATCGTCCTTGTTCAGGCCCGAGAGTTCGCCGTAGTCGCGTTCGTTGAGCGCCTGGTCGCGATGGGTGGTTAGGCCGGTCTGCTCGAGCTCCGCCAGCATCAGATCGAGCGTCCGCTGGGCCCGTCCCAGGACCGACGTGAACGCGACATCGAACGAGAGCCCGAGCGATCTCAGCTTTCGCCCGGCCGCCTTCGCCTCCTCGACGCCAAGCGCCGTCAGGTCGGGGTCCTTCCACCCGGTGAACAGGTTCTTGAGGTTCCATTCGCTCTGGCCGTGGCGGCAGAGCACCAGAAGATGCGACATCAGATCTCCTTGAGCCCGAGCACGTCGTTCATCGAGTAGAGGCCCGGCTTACGGCCATGGGCCCACAGCGCGGCCTTGATCGCGCCGGCCGCGAAGAGACCGCGATCCTCGGCGTGATGCCGGAGTTCGATCCGCTCGCCGTTGCCGGCCAGGATCACGCCGTGCTCGCCCACTACCGACCCGCCGCGCAGCGACGCGAAACCGATCGCGCCCGCCGGGCGCTCGCCGGTGATGCCGTCGCGCCCGCGAACGGCTGCCCCGGCAAGCGTGACGCCACGTCCCCGCGCCGCCGCCTCGCCCAGCATCAGCGCGGTACCCGAAGGCGCGTCGACCTTCATGCGGTGATGCATCTCGACGATCTCGATGTCGAACTCGGCCGGCAGGGCCGCCGCCGCCCGCGCGACCAGTGCTGCCAGCAGGTTGACGCCGAGGCTCATGTTGCCGGACTGGACGATCGTGGCGTGGCGGCCGGCGAGATGCAGCCGGTCCATGTCGGCGCGCGACAGCCCCGTGGTGCCGATGACGTGGACGAGCCGCGCCTGCGCCGCAAGGGCGGCATAGCCGAGCGTCGCATCCGGCGTGGTGAAATCGAGCACGCCGTCAGCCGCTGCGAAGAGCGGCAGCGGATCGTCGGTGATCGTGACGCCGAGCGGCGGAACGCCGGCCAGCGTACCGGCATCCTCGCCCAGCGCCGGCGAATCCTTTCTGTCGACAGCGCCGGCGAGCAGCATGTTTTCGCTCTCGACGACCGCACGGACGAGCATGCGTCCCATGCGGCCGGCCGCGCCGACGACGATCATCCGCATGGGTCTCACGGAGCGATCACTCCCACAACATTGCCGGCCGGATCGAAGTTAGCTAAGTCCTTAGTCAAGGCGATGGAGATCGGCAATGCCGCAGTTCAACATCCACGAGGCGAAGACGCATCTCTCCCGGCTGGTCGAACTGGTCGAGGCGGGGGAAGAGGTGGTGATCGCGCGCCATGGCAGGCCGGTCGCGCGGATGACGCCCGTGGAGCCGGCGTCCCGACCGAAGCGCATTCCCGGACGGCTGGCGGGCAGGACGTGGATGGCAGACGATTTCGACGAATGGACGCCGGACCTCGAGGCGATGTTCTTCGGAACCGATCCGGCGCCGGTATCGGACGATCCGGCCGGTCCGACCAGAACGTGAACCTTCTTCTCGACAGCAACGCGTTCCACTGGTGGACCTCCGAGCCCGCGCGTCTTTCGGAACCGGCACGCCTCGCGATCGAGCGATCCACCAATCTCTATGTCAGCGTCGTCAGCCTGTGGGAGTTCGGCATCAAGCAGGCGACCGGGCGGTTTCGGGGGTTCGATGCGCTGCAGGCCGAGATCGACAGCGGCGTCTACATCGTTCTTGCCGTCGAACTCGCCCATGTCCGCCGCGCACCGACGCTGCCGCCGATCCACCGCGACCCGTTCGACCGCATGCTCGTCGCGCAGGGTCAGGTCGAGGGGCTGACGATCGTCAGCGCGGACCGGACCTTCGCCGCCTACGACGTCCCGCTGATCCTGTCCTGACCGCTGCGTCCGACGC
>CAZVMY010000105.1:0-8362 GCA_964628955.1 uncultured Methylocystis sp. | reverse complement strand
ATCCCGATGAACGCCGGCTGCCTGCGTCCGATCGACATCGTCGTGCCGGACGGCTCGATGCTCTCGCCCGAGTACCCGGCCGCGGTCGTCGCTGGCAACGTCGAGGTCAGCCAGGCGGTCACCAACTGCCTTTTCGGCGCGCTCGGCGCCATGGCCGCCTCCCAGGGCACCATGAACAATCTGACTTTCGGCAACGCGACCCACCAGTACTACGAGACGATCTGCTCGGGCTCCCCGGCCGGACCGGGGTTCCTTGGAAAGCCGGGCGTTCACGTGCACATGACCAACTCGCGCCTGACAGACCCGGAGATCCTCGAGTTCCGCTTTCCGGTTGTTCTCGAGGATTTCCACGTCCGGCGCGGCTCGGGCGGGCGCGGCCAGTGGTCCGCGGGCGACGGCACGTCCCGCACGATCCGGTTCCGCGAACGGATGGACTGCGCCATGCTCTCCAGCCATCGCACGGTGAGGCCCTTCGGCGTGGCCGGCGGCGAACCTGGACAGTTGGGCGAGAGCCGCGTGCGCCGCAACGACGGCCGCGTCGACCTCCTCGCCGGCTGCGACCAGACGGTGCTGGAGGCGGGCGAAGCGGTGACCGTGGTGACGCCGACCGGCGGCGGCTATGGCCGGATCGGCGACACAGACGGTTAGCGGGACCCGGTCAGTCCCCGATCGACCCCGTGGGGAGGTCGAACTCGGCCGGGTCGAACTCCTCGGGGCGACCGGGCGTGTAAGGCCCGTTACCCGGAATATAGAGCGGCACGGGCTGGCCGACGGCCGGCCGTTGAAGGGGCTGCGCGCGGGGGCCGACCGGCCCACCTCCCGCGATCGCGCCGGGCGGCCGCAGCACGTCCGGTTGGCGGTACGCCTGGCGTGAGCGCAGCACCTGCCCGTCGAGCGTGTCGGGAGGCGCACCCAGGAGGCGATCGGACGGCTGCCGCTGCGTGGGCAGGATCGGCCCGGTCCCGGACCGGGGAACCGCATCGGCCAGCTGATCCTCACCGTCGTCATCCCGCGCCGGCAGCTCGGCGCGTAACTCGCGCGTGCTGGTGTCGGGGACGTTGGGATAGGGGAAGATGCCCGCAGGCGGCGGCACCGGCTCGGGGTACGGCCGGCACACCGATCGATCGCCGCGTCCGTGCCGCGCGAGATCGGCATGGATATGGTCGTAGTGAAGCGCGTTCGAGCCTGGACCCAGCACCGTCGAGAAATGCCGGCACGCGCCGCCGTGCACCTCGCGGAGGAAGTAGCGCTCGTCGTCCTGCCCCTTCCAGCCCTGCGCCACGCTGACGATCCGACCGTCGGCCAGCACGAATCCGCCGACGTCGATGGCGTTGGCAAAGGCATGTTCGGAAAGCCGGTTGCCGCGTTGATTGTTGATCGGCCGGCACGAATACGTGCCCATGGAGCGGATCTCGACCACGGGCTGGCCGAACCGCGCCAGCGCCGAGGGCTGCACGACGTCGTCCATCCAGCGCGTCACGGCCGCGACCATCGGGCAGACCATGGTCTGTTCCCGGTTGAACCGGGTCAGGATGCCGGCGCTGTTGCTGCCGAGGCTGCTCGCAGTCGAGTCGCTGGCGATCGCGGTGACCTTGAGCGGATAATCCGCACCGCACGTGCCCGGCCCTTCGAGCGCCTTGGCGACCTTCACATGCGCGGTTTCGTAGACCTGGCCGGACTTGAGGCAGGCGAGTTCCGCCTCCCGGCGCCAGGCCGCGCGCTCTTCACGCCGGAAGCCCGAGCAGCTGACGAGCGCCACCGCGAGACTGCCGAAGACGCCGATCCTGAGAAGCCGCCCGAGCATGGAGAGGACAATTCGAGCGATCCCGGTAACAGCCGCTTAACGTGAACGCCCCGGAAACCCGAGGCTCGCAACGACGTTAACGGACCCTTGTCGGCCGGTCGGATTGCTGGTCGGATCACGACTTCGACAGCCGAAACGCGATCTCGACAACACGCTGTGGCAACGCAGCGACGTTCTCTCAAAAACGGGAAAAACACATCGCGCTGACAAGGACTTGTCACAATTGACGCGACGCAGCGACGAAACCCCTTCCCGCCCGCCGATTGTGACATTACATTTCATTCATCTGCAATGGATCGGGAGCGCCATATGGGTCTGACGCTGAAGCTCGATGTTCTTGCGATGTGCGCCGCCTTCGTCTTCCTGGCGGCAATCCTGTTCGGAGCGTTCTGAGTTTTCGCCTGGTTCCACGACGCTTCAGGCCGCCGGCACTACCGGCGGCCTTTTCGTTTGGGACCCAGCGCGCGCCTCAGACGCTCCGCCCGCGTATCGTGACGGGCGCCAGCAAGGCCTCGGGGCAAAGTTTGGAAGACGACGACCAGGAGGTCACGTTCTGGTCCATGCTGCAGACGGCGACGTATCCGAACAGGCAGATCACCTGACCAACCCTGTAGGTCGCATTGCCCGCCCGGCAGGTGCAGTCTTCGTGACCGTCAAGGGTCACACCGCCATGCGTCGTCGGCCTGATCGCTGATGGTTCGGCGGTCGCGCTGATCGGCTGGCCGCCAACGAGCGCAAGGACCAGTGCGACAGAACGCGCGACACGACGAGGACGTGACGACCAGAACGACCGCATCGTTCCACCTCCCTGGCGATGATCGAACGCTAGCAGGTCGGCCTACGGCTGCCAACCGAGGCCCTGGGACGACTATGGCTCATGATCCGTTCACGGCTTCGTGAATGCCTCGCGCCGCATCTGGCGGCGCGGATGGCGGGTCACCCAGTGGACGCTCCGTTTCTGCGGCGTTCCGGCCGGAAATCGCAGGTCGATCGCCGGTTCCGGTCAATCCTTGAGTTAAAAGAGGATTACAACGATGAACTTTCGCATCGCGGCCGTCGCCGCTTCTCTCGCCCTGGCCGGCGCGGCCCTGCCCTCAGCCACCTTCGCCCAGGCACCCGTGCGGGTTGGCGGCGCTCCGATGTTCGCCAACAAGGACATCATCGACAACGCGGTCAACTCCAAGGACCACACCACGCTCGTCGCCGCCGTGAAGGCCGCGGGCCTCGTCGATACGCTCAAGACGCCCGGCCCGTTCACCGTGTTCGCCCCGGTCAACGCCGGGTTCGCCAAGCTTCCTGCGGGCACCGTCACCACGCTCCTCAAGCCCGAGAACAAGGGCACGCTCACGTCTGTCCTCACCTATCATGTCGTCCCCGGCAGGTTGTCGGCGACTGATCTGAAGCGGATGGTGGCGGCCGGAAACGGACAGACGACGCTGCGCACCGTGCAGGGCGGCAGTCTGACCGTGAACGCCACGACCAAGAATGGCCTCGTCGTGACCGACGCGAAGGGCGGCCAGTCCTTCATCACGATCGCCGACGTCAACCAGTCGAACGGCGTGATCCACGTCGTGAACAACGTTCTCCTGCCCATGTAGATCGGACGGCGGCCCAAAGGACGCCCGCATGCGTCCGTCGGCGGCCCGACAGTCGAGGAAGAACGGACGAGCGGTTCGGCTGACTATCCCGAACACACTGCGCAACATGCCTTGTCCCCGTCCGGCCGCGTTTCTGCCCCGCCGTATTGCGGTCCGAACGAAAAGAAGACGACGGTCGGGACCCGCGTATCATCCCAGGTCGACCGTGGCGACGACGTCGCCTTAAGGTGCTGCATCGGGCCGATGCCGGCATTCCTGTGGACGCCAGGACCCCCGCGTTGCCCCGAAGACCCGAATCCGGGAGTTTCCCCGCCATGGTTCGGCTGTCACGTGTTTGACGCGCGAAGCACGTGTTACTGTCTGAAGGTGTTTGATTCGCCGGACGGACTCCGAAGCCGCCGAGAGTCAAGTCGTGAGCCCGGCAACCGACCGGAAGCGCCACGTGAGCGGTCAGTAGCGTGCGTCGCAGCGGTTTCCGCTGAGTTTTAGCCAGGCAAGAGCCTTACCGGGGGCATGATGTCCTTTATCGAAGTCGAAACGCAGCGTGCCGAGCATCCGGTCGACACGGTGGAGAGGATCGCGGCGCTGAACGAATGGGCGTTCGAACGAGCCCAGGACGACGAGATTGCGATCTCCGTCTCCGGCGCCTGGACCGAGTATCACGTCGCTTTCACGTGGCTGGAAGACATGGAGGCGCTGCACGTCGCCTCGGCGTTCGATCTCAAGGTGCCCGATCGGCGGCGGGGCGAGGTGCTGCAGCTGATCTCCCTGATCAACGAGCAGATGTGGATCGGCCACTTCGATCTGTGGACGAAGGAAAGCGTCGTGATGTTCCGGCACTCGCTGCTGCTCACCGGCGGGATGGATGCCAACGGCTCGCAATGCGAGACGCTTCTGAAACTGTCGATCGACGCCTGCGAGCGGCATTACCAGGCGTTCCAGTTCGTCGTCTGGGCAGGAAAACCGGCCCGCGAGGCACTGGATACCGCCATGTTCGAGACGGCCGGCGAGGCGTGAGCCCGACGGTGTCCTGACCGGGAAACCGCGATGATCCAAGGACGGCTTCTGCTGCTGGGCGCCGGCCGCATGGGTGGCGCGATGCTCCAAGGCTGGTTGCGCCGCGGTCTCGTCCCCGACCAGGTGTCCGTGATCGACCCCTATCCGTCCGAGTGGATGCACGAACTGGCGGGGCAGGGTCTGCGGATCAATCCGGACCCGGCGAGCGAGGCCCCGGCCCACGTCATCGTTCTCGCGGTCAAGCCACAGCTTCTGGACGAAGCCGCCCCGGCCCTCGCAGCCGCGGCCACGGCCCGGACCCTCGTCCTCTCGGTCGTCGCGGGCAAGACCATCGCGGATCTGACCGCCCGCGCGCCGGCGGCGCGCGCCTTCGTGCGGGCGATGCCGAATACCCCGGCGGCCGTCCGACGGGGGATCACGGCCTGCGTCGCCTCAGCGGCGGCGAGCGGAACGGATCGCGCCGTCGCCACCGCCCTGCTCGAGGCTGTCGGGCGCGTCGAATGGCTCGATCGCGAGGACCTGATCGACGCCGTGACCGCCGTGTCAGGCTCCGGCCCGGCTTACGTATTCCTGCTGGCCGAATGTCTGGCGCAAGCCGGCGCAGAGGTCGGCCTGCCGCCGGACCTAGCGCTGCGCCTTGCCCGCGCGACGGTCGAAGGCGCCGGTGAACTCATGTTCCAGGAGGCCGCGACCGCGCCGGAACAGCTTCGCCGGAATGTGACCTCTCCGGGCGGCACGACCGCCGCGGCGCTCGAGGTGCTCATGTCCGCAGAAGGCCTCCGGCCACTGCTGACCCGCGCGGTGCAGGCGGCGGAACGCCGCGCCAGGGAGCTGGCCGGCTGATTTGCCGCGGCGGGGGTCTTCTGCCCGGCTCCCTGGGCGCCTATCTTGCGCTAGAGAAGGTTCGCGGTGGTGAGGGAGAGCGTCGTGGCAAAGAAACCTGCTGGCCGGCCGGAAGAGGCCGCCCCATCCGCCGAGAAGCCCTCGAGCCCGCGGGACCGGATCATCGACGCGCTGCTGGCGCTCGCGGCCGAGGAGCGCTGGAATGCGATCACCCTTCCGATGATCGCGAGCCGGGCCGGCGTGTCGCTCGGTGAGCTTCGCGATGCGTTCCCCTCCAAAGGCGCCATTCTCGGCGGCTTCAGCCGGCGGATCGACCGGGTCGTGCTCGACGGGCGGTTTGACGACATGCTCGGCGAGCCGGCGCGCGAGCGCGTGCTCGACGTGATGATGCGCCGGCTGGAAGCGATGGCGCCGTACAAGGCGGCGCTGCGCGAGATCAGGGACGCCATGTCGCGGGATCCCCTGTCGCTGGCAGCGCTCAACCAGATGGCGCTCAACTCCTGGCGCTACATGCTGGCCGCGGCCGACATCGACACCGAAGACGATCTCGGGATGGTCCGTGTCCAAGGCGCGGCCTTCGTTTTCGCGCGCGTTCTCGATACGTGGTTCGAGGACGACGAACCCGGAACGCCGCGGACCATGGCGCGGCTCGATCGGGAACTGGCACGGGGCGAACGGATCATGGGCCGCGCCGAGGACGTGATGCGCCTGACCGCGCCGCTGCGTGGCTTCGCCCGGGCCGCGATGGAGCGCCGCGACGAGATGCGGGACCGGATGCGGAACGGCTGGCGCGGCCGCGGCGGGCGCGACCGCCGCGACGACGATTCGGGCGACGATTACGCACCCGCGATCTGAAGCGGAGCCGGAGCTCAGGTGGACGCAACGGTCAGCGAACGGATCGGCCTCGCCGATTTCCTGAAGGTCGACATTCGCGTGGGCACGATCGTCTCGGCGGAACCCTTCCCCGAGGCGCGGAAGCCCGCCTACCGGCTGATGATCGACTTCGGGCCCGATATCGGCGTGAAGAAATCCTCGGCACAGATCACGGTCCACTACCAGCCGGCCGACCTCGTCGGCAGGCAGGTCGCAGCGGTGGTCAACTTCCCGCCGCGTCAGATCGGCCCGCTGATGTCGGAGGTCCTGACGCTGGGCTTCCCCGACGGGTCGGGCGAAGTTGTGCTGATCGTACCGTCGCGGCCGGTTCCGAACGGCGGGCGGATGTATTAGACAGGCAGGCGCACCGTCGCGCGGAGGCCGCCGAGCGGGCTGTCGCCGAGGGTCACGTCGCCGCCGTGTGACCGGGCGATGTCGCGGGAGATCGCGAGACCCAGCCCGCTGCCGCCGTGGTCCTGGTTTCGGGCCTCGTCCAGCCGCAGGAACGGCTTGAACACGTCGTCGCGCTTGTCGTGCGGCACGCCCGGCCCGTCGTCGTCCACCGTGACCGTGAGCCAGCGCGGGTCGCGGACGGCCGCGATCTTGATCCGCTCGCCGAACCTCGCGGCATTGCCGACGAGGTTGCCGAGCAGCCTCCGGAAGCCGTGCGGGCGCAACGTCGCGATCGGGTCGCCCCGCAGGCTGACCTCGGTCGAGTGCCCCTGCCGCTCCGCGTCGAGACGGAACTCCTCCAGCAGCGCGCGGACGTCGGTCGGCGTGGCCTGTTCGCCGGCATCGCCGCGCGCGAACGCGAGGTAATCCTCGAGCATGCGGCTCATCTCGTCGACGTCGCGCAGCAGGTCGTCACGCTCGGCGCCCGGCTCCATCAGGGCGAGTGACAGCCGGAAGCGGGTCAGCACGGTCCTCAGATCGTGGCTGACGCCGTTGAGCATCGTGGTGCGCTGCTCGATGGCACGCTCGATGCGGCGCTTCATCTCGACGAAGGCGTGACCGGCCTGACGGACCTCGCGCGCGCCCCGCGGCACGAAGTCGATCTCCCGGCCCTTGCCGAACCCCTCGGCCGCGTTCGCGAGCCGCTGGATCGGCCGGATCTGGTTGCGCAGGAACAGGACGGCGACGATCAGCAGGACGAGCGAGGTGCCGACCATCCAGACGAGGAAGATGTGCGCGTTCGACGCGTAGGTCTGGCTGCGCCGCGCGAGGATGCGCATCGTGGCGTTGGCGAGCTGGATGCGGATCTCGACGATGTTTGAGCGGCCGACCGTATCGATCCAGAACGGCCGCGCCACCTGCTTGCGGACCTCGTTCGAGAGGGTGCCGTCGAGGATGTCGAAGAACGGCTTGGGCATCGGCTTCGGCAAAGGCTCTGCGGGGAAGAGGTCGACGTCGAGGCCCAGACGCTGCGCCGCGATGCGCGTCAGCTGCGGCGCATCCGGGCTGGCCTCGGGGAAACTTTCGTAGACGTCGATCAGCGCCGCAATGTCGCCCGCGACCGAAGCCGACAGGCGGTTGGTCACGAGCTGCCAGTGCCGCTCCATGAAGGCATAGGCGATCACCGACTGGAGGAGCACCATCGGCGCGATCACGATGATCAGTGACCGGGCGTAGAGACCCTTGGGCAGCAGCGCCGAAGCCAGCCGACGCAACCGCTGGGGCCGCCAGCCGGGCCGCCATTGCGCCGGCCAGTTCCGCTGCAGGAAGCGCAGGGCGGTGTCGCGGACACTATCGGCGCGAACCGTCATTCAGTCCACCGCCAGCCGGTAGCCGGAGCCGCGCACCGTCTGCAGGTAGAGCGGGTTGGCGGGATCGCGCTCGATCTTCCGCCGCAGACGGTTCACCTGGACGTCGACGGTGCGCTCGTTCGCGGTCGAGTCCGGCCCCGCCAGAGCGTCGCGCGCGACGACGGAGCCGGGCGTGGTCGCCAGCATACGCAGGATGTCGCGCTCGCGCGCGGTGATCCGGATCGAGTCCTCGCCCTGGCGGAGATCGCCACGGCCGAGGTGAAAAGCGAACGGGCCGAACTGGACCTGCTCGGGCGCGGTCGAGGGAAGGACCGGCACCTGCTGCACACGGCGCAGGATCGAGGCGATGCGCAGCAGCAGCTCACGCGGATCGAACGGTTTCGCGAGATAATCGTCGACCCCGAGTTCCAGTCCTTTCAGTCGGTCCTCGAGTTCGGCCCGCGCGGTCAGCATCAGGATCGGCA
>CAZVMY010000104.1:0-8399 GCA_964628955.1 uncultured Methylocystis sp. | reverse complement strand
GTCGCCGGAGTTGATCTTCGCTTCGTATTCCTGCGCGCGGCGGCTCCACATCGTCCGCTTGACCCGGGCGCGACCGGCAAGCACGTCGAGCGCCTGCACGACCAACTCCGGCTCGGACAGCTTGCGCATCCCAACCGAAGCGATCTTGGCGGTCGGCACCCGAAGCGTCATCTTCTCCTTGGCAAACCCGACCACGAAGAGTTCGAGCTTGAACCCGGCGATCTCCTGTTCCTCGATCGCCGTGATCTGTCCCACGCCATGGGCGGGATACACGATGAACTCTCCGGTCTTGAAGCCTTGACGCTGCTGGCCTGTCTTCTTGATGCTCATTCTGTCCTCGTGGCGCATGGCGGTCAGGCCAGTCGCAATGGGCGGCGGTTGCGGAGCCGCAGCCTCTGTTGATCACGAACGCAAAATCCGCCAGCGACGGCGATACACTGCGCTCAAGCCGGCTGGGACGGAATCCGAAACGACGAAGCCCGCGAAGGTTCCCGACGGCTCCGGAACCTCGACGATTCTCTGGATGAGCGGGTTGCCTGCGAGAGGCCCTTCGACGTTCGGCGACGTGCTCGACTGTGACGGATTGATAGCACGAAAAACCGCGGAAATCAAAGTGAACCTATGAGTGGCTCAACAGTGACGGTAGGCAAACGGTTCAAAATCGCGAGATCGATCAAGCCCGCATTCAGCTTCACCGCACGCGCGACGACGGCTCAGTCGCCTTGCCCCGGGCTCGGCGAGAAATGCGCCTCGAGCTTGCCGGCGACCCCGTCGAATGTTTTCGCGTCGGCCGGCGCCTCGCGTTTGACCGTGATGTTCGGCCAGGACTTCGCATAATCGGCGTTGAGCTTCAGCCAGGTGTCGAGCCCCGGTTCCGTGTCCGGCTTGATCGCTTCCGCCGGACATTCCGGCTCACACACGCCGCAGTCGATGCATTCGTCGGGGTGGATGACGAGCATGTTCTCGCCCTCGTAGAAGCAGTCCACGGGGCAGACCTCGACGCAGTCCATGTACTTGCACTTGATGCAATTCTCGGTGACCACATAGGTCATCGCCAACCTCGCGAAACTCGGCCGACCGCCGCCGGGAGGCCGTCTCACCACAGAAGGCGGGCGATGGCAAGGCGATGGGGCTGCGATGGGGCTGCGGCTTCGGAGCCTTCGCCCGGGCGCCTGCGTCAGCTCGCGATGTCCTCCGACAGCAGCGCCGCCTCGTCCGACGACCCGCGGCGGAGCGCGAGAGCCAGAACCCGGAGAACGCGCACCCGTCCGGACAACGCGACGGTCAGCACGTCGCCGGGTCTGACCGGCTTCCCGGCCGCCTCGACGCGCCTGCCGTTCAACCTCACGTAGCCGGCGCGGACGAGTGCCGTCGCCTCGGCGCGGGTACGGACGACACGTGCGTGCCACAGCCAGGCGTCGATCCGGCACGCCGGATCGTTCTGTGCGCCTTTTTCCTCAGGTCTTCGGCTTTCCCGCTTCAAGCTGTTCCTTGAGCGCCAGAAGCTTGGCGAAAGGAGAGAGTGGGTCAGGCAGCTTTTCGGCGCGGGGTTCGCGCGGGGAGCGGTTGTCGTCGCGCGGCGGCCGCGAATCTCCCCGCTGCCAGACAGGTGCTCGCTGGTCCTGGCGCGACCTTCCGGCTCCGTGGTCCTGCCGGCCGTGCGGGCTGCCTTCGCGTCCTCCGCGCTCGTTCCTCTGGCCGCCACGGCTCTGCTCGCCGCGCCGCTGTTCGGCGGGAATCGCTGTCGTGGTCTCCTCGGCGGCGCCAGCAGCCGCCAGAGGCGCGGTGACCTGACGCCGATCCGGGCTGCCGCCGTCACGGCGGCCCCCGTTCCGCCGGAAGCTGTCCTGACGACTATTGTCCTGACGACCGCCGTCCCGGCGCCCTTGCGCCGATGTGCCGTCGGCTCCGGACGGCGTGCTGGCCGCAACCGCCTCGCCGGGTTCCTGCGGACCGTCGGGCCGCGGCCTTCCGTCGCGGCCATGAGTGTCGCGGCCATGACTTTCGCGGCCATGACGCCGATCGCCCTCCTGTCGCCGCGGCCGGTTGTCGCCGCGGTCGAACCGCGCCGGACGCCAGACCTCGACGAGGAGCGGTTCGGCCGCCTGCTGGGCGACGGGTTCCGATGCGGCTTCCACCGAGGGCTCGGGCGCAGCCTCGGCTGAAGGCTTGGTCAATGGCTGCGGATCGTTGGTGATCGGCTCCTGCGCCGCCATCGGCGAGGGCGCCGGTGGCGGTTCGTTGATCGGAGGAATTTCCGGCAGCGGCGGAATCTCGTTCGGCGGCGGGATCCCGGCCGGATCGTCGATCAGCGGCTGCTCGACCGGTGGGTCGTCGACCTGCGGGATGACGGCCGGAGGCACCTCGGGAGGAGGAGCGGGTGGCGGGAGCT
Source organism: uncultured Methylocystis sp. (assembly GCA_964628955.1). Classification (GTDB taxonomy): domain Bacteria; phylum Pseudomonadota; class Alphaproteobacteria; order Rhizobiales; family Beijerinckiaceae; genus CAZVMY01. Next base: position 6,007 of record CAZVMY010000104.1, on the reverse strand, counting down.
CCGGCGACATCGGCACTCCGGCGTGAGATCCGGCCAGGCTCGTGGCCCCGTTCTCGGCCACTGCTTCTTCGGTCGCCGGCAGTTCCGCCGCGATGGGCTCCATCGGTGCCGGTGCCGGCCGTGGCGGCAGCGGCGGCCGTCGCTCCATGCGATAGCCGAGCGATTTCAGGATCGCCGCGAAATCGTCGCCCGCGCAGCCCGCGAGCGACGTCATACCGACCGTGACGGTGAAGCCGTCGCCCGAGAAGGCTCCCGCCGGCGCGACGCCGTCGGTCATGCCGGCCTTGAAGGCGATGGCCGGGCGGATCAGGTCCGCAAGCCGCTCCAGGATGTCGACACGGATCGCACGCGGGCCGGCCACCCGGAAGCCGGCCACCCGGTAAAGCGCGCGCGGAATGGTCTCGTCTGCGGCCATGGACGTGCGGCCCGAGGCGGAGAGATGCGCGATGTCGTCGAGGCCCTTCTGGTCGATGCCTCCTTGACGCAGTGCCCAGAGCTGGGCGGCAAGCGCCCGTGGGGCAGGCTTCAGCAAGGCCGGCGTATAGATGGCGTAGGCGCCGAAGCGCACGCCGAGCTTGCGCAGAGCGGCGCGCGAGTCCTGGTCCAGCGCCTTGATGTCGTTGGCAACCGTCGCCCGGTCCATCACGCCGAGGTGTTCCGCGAGCTGGAAAGCCACGCCGCGGGCGATCCCTTCGACGCCCTCGCCGCTCTCGAGCGCCAGCAGCGGACCGAGGAGCCGGTTGACGTGGGCCTTCAGCCACAGGGACAGCCGCGCCTCGACCCCGTCCCGCGCGGCACCGGCCAGCAATTCGTCGGCGAGGAGCAGCGCACGGGGCTCGAGCGCGCGGTCGCCGGTCTGCAGCTTCGCGACCGGCTCGCCGATGAAGCGGATCGTGCCATCGAGGCCGAGGACGAACGCATCGTCCGGAGCGGCGGAGAGGCGCGTCGCCCGCGTCTCGATCTCGCCGGCAAGCGCCTTCACGGCCGCGCTGTTCAGAGCCTTCGCCTCCGGTCCGACCGCGGTCGCGTCCGACGTGAAGCGAAACCCACGAAGCTGGCCCACGTGCTGGCCTTCGACCATGACGTCCCCCGTCGGCGTCACCTCAGCTTCCAGCATGGTGTTCTCTCTCAGGCGCCGCATCAGGACGCTGGTTCGGCGGTCCACGAAGCGCTGCACGAGCAGTTCATGCAGCGCGTCGGAGAGCTTGTCCTCTACCGCGCGCGTCGTGCGCTGCCAATGCTCCGGGTCCTTCAGCCAGTCGCGATTGGCGCAGAACGTCCATGTCCTGATCTGGGCGATCCGTCCCGACAGGGTGTCGATGTCGCCATCGGTGCGATCGCAGGCGACGACTTCGCGCGCGAACCAGTCCGTCGGGATCGCGCCCTCGCGCATCACGAAGCCATAGAGCTGCGCGACCAGTTCCGCATGCGCGTGCGGGGCGACCTTCCGGTAGTCGGGCAGACCCGACAGGGCCCAGAGCCTGGCGACCGCATCGGCGGACGTCGCCATGTCGGACGTTCCCTGCTGCGCGGCGGCGATGTCGAAGGTCTGTTCGTCGTCGGCCCGGTCGGCGCGCGCCAGCCCCGGCTCGCGCGGCAGGACGGCGAGGCTTTCCCGCAGCGCCGCGACGGACGCGAAGTCGAGATCGGGATTGCGCCATTGCAGCATTCGGACCGTTTCGAAACTGTGCCCCTCGAGGCGGTCGATCATCTCCTGGTCGAACGTCTCGGCCCGGCCCGATGTTCCGAACGTGCCGTCCCTGACGTGCCGCCCGGCGCGCCCGGCGATCTGGCCGAACTCGGCCGGCGTCAGCTTGCGCCTCCGGTGGCCGTCGAACTTGTGGTCGGCGGCGAAGGCCACGTGATCGATATCGAGATTGAGGCCCATGCCGATCGCGTCGGTCGCCACGATGTGATCGACGTCGCCGGCCTGGAACAGGTCGACTTGCGCGTTGCGCGTGCGCGGTGACAAGGCGCCCAGAACGACGGCAGCACCGCCACGCTGGCGTCGTATGAGCTCGGCGATCGCGTAGACCTCTTCCGCCGAGAAGGCGACGATGGCGGAGCGCCGCGGCAGACGGGCCAGCTTGCGGTCGCCGGCATAAGTCAGCTTCGACAGCCGGGGTCGCGAGATGACGTTGGCGCCGGGAATGAGACTCTCGACCAGCGGACGCATGGTCGAGGAGCCGATCACCAGCGTTTCGTCGCGTCCGCGCCGGTTCAGCATCGCATCGGTGAAGATGTGACCGCGATCGCGGTCGCTCGCGAGCTGAATCTCGTCGACCGCCACGAAGCCGACGTCGAGGTCGCGCGGCATCGCCTCGGTCGTGGCGATCCAGTACCGGGGCCTCTCCGGTCGAATCTTTTCCTCGCCCGTCACGAGCGCGACCTGATCGGCTCCGACCCGCTCGACGACCCGCTGATAGACCTCGCGTGCGAGCAATCGGAGCGGGAGCCCGATCATGCCGCTCTGGTGACCGAGCATGCGCTCGATGGCGAGATGCGTCTTGCCGGTGTTCGTCGGGCCGAGGACGGCCGTGACGCCACGGCCACGCACCTGCGGGGGGAGGGATGCAGAAGGCATGGAGAAATTATGGCCTTTGTCGGCGGGCGGGCGGGGACCGTCCCCGGATGACACGTGAAAGTGGCTTCAGGGCGGATGGAACGCAAGGCAATGCGAGCCGGTGACCCCGCGTGGTCCCGGATCGGATCAAGACAACCGCTCGCCCTTAACGTCAAAAACGTGTCGGGAACGAAGCGGCGACGAATCGATCGTGACGTGCCGACGGGAGCCAAATCAGCAGCCAACGGTTGTAGAATGTCGCTGATGCTTCCGTCCGCGAAGCCCCTGCCGTTAAGGATTCGAAGGGCCGGTATTCCCGAAAAACTCTGCGAATGGTGAAGGGTGCGCCCGGCGACGCGCCCGGCGACGTTAACCATTGGATCAGGCCCGGAACGAACGGGCATCGAATCGGCAGCGTTCCGGTCAGGGGCGCCGTCCAGAGCCTGTGGCGCAAGGCAGGCCGCCTCCGCGGTCTCCGTGCGAACCGGCATGAGGAGCGCGCGGGTCGCGTCCCGCAAATCTGACCAAACTGCTAACCTCGCCAGCAATGGCGAGGGCACGCGCATTCATGCTTTGATCAAGACGGGAACAAACCCGACACGAATCGGACTTTCGTGAGTCGGATCAAGGGATTCGCAAAGCGCAAGCGGTTTCGTCATTGGACGCGAGGTGCGGTGCTGAGTTCAGTGACTCCGTCGTCGGCCCATGCGCTCCGTCGAAACTTCGCAGATATGGGCTAATTGAGCCGCGCGGTTTCCTCGGCGGCGACGCCGGTAGCCTTTTCGGCCTCGATCAGCACGGTTCCGACCTGCGTCCGGACGGAGATGCGCCAGGGGACGAGCGTCTTCGTGCCCGCGACCGGGACCAGCCAGACTCTCATGTCCCGGTTGTCGGTCATGAACTTGACGGCTGGCCTGTTAGGTCGATGTCCCGCGATGGGGCGATAGCGTGCGGCGCACACGATGCTCTCGCCGACATAGCCCGTGGTCTCATCCTTCAGCTGCTGCGTCCCGGCGCTTGTCAGCACGATGTCGAACCGCTGCACGCCGTCGAACACGGGAAGCGTGCGATTGCAGTTGGCAGTCCCGAGCGCCGGCCCTTTCGACACCACGGGCATCAGCAACGCGCTCACGGGGTCGACGACACCGCGGCGATGCACGTCGGTGACGACGATGCGGTCCGGCCGTTCCTCGAACGGCGGGTTGATCGCGACGCGCTGGATCGTCCCGCCCGACATGCTCATCTGAATCGTTCGGGTGAGCTCGGAATTGCTCGCCGACAGTGCATATCCGTTCGACAGCAGCCGGCTCCCGGCGATGCTGCCGCTGACGTCGGCGGCCCCACGGCCGGAGGTAACCGCGCCGGCGACACCGGTCAGCTGAGCCCGCAAGGTGACAGAATAGATCGAACCATTGACCGCGCCCGACATCGTCGCGCTGCCGACCGGCAGCCCGGCGATCGAAATGCCGTAGCGTGTCTCGAACGGTCCCGCCCAGGCGACACCGGATACGGCGGTCGCGGGCATCACGATCGCGATGAGTACCGACAGGCGAGCGGCGGACGGCAGACGAAGGGAAGCGAGCAAATCGGTCATCATGGCGCAAGTTTTGGACCGGACATTCTGGCAAATTGCGGGCGGCGCGCCGGTCGCAGCCGATCTGTTAGACGGTGCTTCGCTTGACCACGTCAAGCACAGCGACTATACGCCGCCACTTATCCCATTTCGTCGGGACCGGATCCGCCGCACGCCGCTTCGGTCGCGCATGGCTCCGCTGGTCCGCGACCGATCTAGCCCAGGATGATGGACATGTCTCGGCGTTGCGAACTGAGCGGCAAGGCTGTTCTGACCGGCCACAAGGTCAGCCACTCCAACCGCAAGACCAAGCGGCGGTTCCTCCCGAACCTGACCAACGTCTCGCTCACGTCGGATGTCCTTCAGAAGACCGTTCGGCTTCGCGTGACGGCGCATGCGCTGCGCACGGTCGAGCATCGTGGCGGGCTTGACGCTTTTCTCGTCAAGGCCGATGCGGCCGAATTGTCGCGTGACGCGCTAGCGCTGAAGCGCGAACTCGAGAAGCGGGCCGCGGCGTCGGCCGAATGATCGGTCGAAGCCTCAGTTCCCCAGCCAGAGGAACTGCAAAAGCAGCGTCCGCTGCACGAATGAGAAGTTGTCGTCGGATACGAGCGTGAAGATCGTTTCGCCCGACGGTGTTCGTGCGATCGACAAACCCTCCATGTTGTCGATCTGGAAACCCAGGTCGGCCTGAAGCAGCACCTCTCCGTCGAGCACGGCGCCGGGACGGACGTCGGCCAGCGCGATGCGCCGCAGTCGCATCGCCACGCCCCGCAGCGGTGAAAAGAAGCGTTCCAGCAGGACGAGATCGCCTGACGGCAGGAAGTCGAGGTCCGTCACGTCGAACCCGTCCCGCCGACGCACCTCGAAGGACGACGGCTCCCGGCCGCCGATCAGGAAGCCGGCGGTGGTATCGCCCGTGTCGCGCGAACGCTCCGAGACCGCGATCAGCTGACCGGCAAACCGGGAGCGGGGCGGCATGACGCCGAGCGCCTCGATGCCGCGATTGGTCGGCAGGCGCGTCAGTGCCGGCGGCACCGGGACAGGAGCGCCGACCGAGGCAAGTCCGCCGCGTGCCCGGTCAAACCGGAGGATCGCGTTGCGCCGCTCGATGGCGACGTACGCGACCTCGCCGACCTCGGCTAAGGCCTCGGAATCGTAATAGCCGGTGATTCGGGTGGGTTTGCCGCCAGGACCGATCAGGGGTGCGATGACGACGTCGGCGAGTCCGGACGGTCTGCCGCGATCGAAGACGATACGCCCGGTGAGCCAGTCGCCGGTGTCGCCGACGGCGAGGAAACTCTCGCCGTCCGGTCTCATCCGGATCGCCGAGATCCCGCCGAAAGCCGGATGATTCGCGCGCAGTTCCAGGCCACCGCGAAACTCGAGATCGCCGAAACGCCGCCGGTCCGGATTGCCGATCTCGAAGCTGGCGATCGGGTAGACCTTGACGGTGAGGCCTTCCGGAGCCGTACGCTCGCGAGGCGCCGCGCCGCCCAATCCGGCGAATAGCGCGAGCGCGACCACACACGACAGGGCGCCGGCCAGCCAGACCCGACGACCGCGCGGCCGTGACATCAGGTCCCGGCTGGGATCAATGGAGACGCCGCCGGTCCGGAGCGGCCGAGCCGTCGTCGTCGAACAGTTCGGCGAGCTTCTCCGTCATCGCGCCGCCGAGTTCCTCCGCATCGACGATCGTGACGGCGCGGCGGTAGTAGCGGGTGACGTCGTGGCCGATGCCGATGGCGATCAGTTCGACCGGGGAGCGCGTCTCGATGTCCTCGATCACCGCGCGCAGATGCTTCTCCAGATAATTGCCCGGATTGACCGACAGGGTCGAGTCATCCACCGGTGCGCCGTCCGAGATCATC
>CAZVMY010000103.1:0-8436 GCA_964628955.1 uncultured Methylocystis sp. | reverse complement strand
GACGCCCGAAGGCGGCGGCGGGCCGAACTATCCCAACATGTGAGGACCGCCGCGGCGGTCTCCGACAAAGTGTCGAGATGTCGCGTCAGCCCCGCCGTCGGTTTTCGCTTGCATTGGACCGCACCGGGTTCGATCCTGACGACTGGCAGACTCCAAGCCAAAGAAAAGGCCGGCGTTTCAGCCGTGCCATCGGGAGAGACGCATGGTCAAAAGCAAGCAGGGCACGCCTGCGAATCGCCGCACGTTCCTGAAGGTCGCCGCCGCGAGCGGCGCGGCGGCCGTCGCGATGCCGAACGTCAGCACGGCGCAGACGGTCACCTGGAAGTTCCAGTCGACCTGGCCCACCAAGGACATCTTCCACGAGTTCGCCAGCGACTTCGCCAAGCGCGTGAACGAGATGTCGGGAACGCGGCTGAAGATCGACGTGCTCGCGTCGGGCGCCGTCGTTCCCGCCTTCCAGATGCAGGACGCGGTCAACGCCGGCATCCTCGATGGCGGCCACGGCGTCTGCGCTTACTGGTACGGCAAGAACAAGGCGTTCTCGCTGTTCGGCACGCCGCCAGCCTTCGGCTGGGATGCGAGCAACTTCCTCGCCTGGATGAACTACGGCGGCGGCTACGACCTCTACAACGAGCTCGTCGGCCAGGTGCTCAAGCTCAACCTCGTCGGTTTCCTCTCCGGGCCCATGCCCTGCCAGCCGCTCGGCTGGTTCAAGAAGGAGGTGAAGACCCCCGACGACCTCAAGGGTCTCAAGTACCGCACCGTGGGTCTCGCCGCGGATCTGATGCGGGAGATGGGGACTGCGGTCACCATCCTCGCTGGCGGCGAGATCGTTCCGGCGCTGGAGCGTGGCGTCATCGACGGCGCCGAGTTCAACAATCCGACGTCGGATTCGCTGCTCGGCTTCCAGGACGTCTCGAAGGTCTACATGATGCAGAGCTATCATCAGGCCGCCGAGGCGTTCGAGGTCATCTTCAACAAGCAGAAGTTCGACACGCTGGCTGCCGAGCAGAAGGCGATCATCAAGTACGCGGCCGAATCCGCATCGTCCGACATGCTCTGGAAGGCGCTCGACCGCTATTCGAAGGATCTCGAAGTTCTGCGGGGCAAGGGTGTCAGCATCATCCCGACGCCCGAGCCTGTGCTCAAGGCCCAGCTCGAAGCCTGGGACAAGGTGATCGGCAAGCTGTCGGCCGAGAACGCCTTCTTCAAGCGGGTGATCGAATCGCAGCAGGCCTGGGTCAAGCGGACCGTCGCCTTCGAGCGGATCAATACCCCGTCACGGGACAACGCCTTCGCGCATTTCTTCAAGGCTTGAACCGTCGTAGCGAATGCACCAGCCTGCCGGGCGGCCGACGCCCGGCAGGTTTTCTGTTGGCTGACGGCTGCCCGCGGCTTTGCGGCGGCTCCGCCTCCGCCATCCGCGTGATGCCGTATCCCGGCTGCGCCGGGCGCCGACGACTGCCTGCCGAAAGACGGAACCGCCGATGCCGCTGATACTCGCGATCGACCGCATGAACACTGCGATCGGCAAACTCGCCGGCTGGGCGATCCTCGCGCTGACCCTCGCGGTGAGCTACGAGGTGTTCTCGCGCTATGCGCTGCGCGCTCCGACCGAATGGGCGTTCGACGTCAGCTACATCCTCTACGGCTTCCTGTTCATGCTCGCGGGACCCTACGCGCTGGCCCGCAACGCGCACGTGCGCGGCGACTTCCTCTACCGTACATGGACGCCGCGGCGGCAGGCCACGATCGACCTCACGCTCTACGTTCTCTTCTTCTTTCCCGGCATCATCGCCCTCGCGGTGGCGGGCTACAAGTTCGCGGCGTTCTCCTGGCTGATCCAGGAACATTCGTCCAATAGTCCGAACGGTCCGCCGCTCTACCACTTCAAGTCGCTGATCCCCATCGTGGGCGTGCTGATGGTCATGCAGGGGCTGGCCGAGGTCGGCCGCTGCATCATCTGCCTGCGGACGGGTCAATGGCCGCCGCGCCTGCACGACGTCGAGGAAACCGAACTCAAGATTCTCGAGGAAGCCGCGGCCCGGCGCGGGGAGGCCGTCTGATGTTCGGTATCGGCAATCCCGAACTCGGCGTGGTGATGCTCGTCCTGTTCATCCTGTTCATCATGCTGGGGTTTCCGATCGCGTTCACGCTGATGGCGCTCGGGGTGGGCTTCGGCTACTACGCCATGGGCGACACCGTGTTCGCGCTCGTCGTGCAGCGCGCCTATTCGGTGATGACGAACGACGTGCTCGTCTCGATCCCACTGTTCATCTTCATGGGGTACATCATCGAGCGGGCGAACATCCTCGACAGGCTGTTCCACTCGATCCAGCTCGCGCTCGGCGGTGTGCCGGGCTCGCTCGCCATCGCGACACTCGCCACATGCGCGATCTTCGCCACGGCCACCGGCATCGTCGGCGCGGTCGTAACTCTGATGGGGCTCCTCGCCTTTCCGGCGATGCTGCGGGCGGGGTACGACGTCAGGCTATCGGCCGGCGTAGTCTGCGCCGGTGGCTGTCTTGGCATCCTGATCCCACCCAGCGTAATGCTGATCCTCTACGGCGCCACGGCGGGCGTTTCGGTGCCGAAGCTCTACGCGGGCGCGCTGTTCCCGGGCCTGCTGCTCGCGGGCCTCTACATGCTCTACGTCATCATCCTGTGCTGGCGCCGGCCGGCGCTGGCGCCGCGCCTGCCCAAGGAAATGACCGACGTTCCCTGGACGACCGTCGCGATCGCGCTTGCGACCAGCTTTTTCCCGCTGACGCTCCTCATTCTGTCGGTGCTCGGCGCCATCTTCTTCGGCATCGCCACGCCGACGGAGGCCGCAGCCATCGGCTCGCTCGGCAGCTTGCTGCTCGCCACCGCCTACCGGTCACTGACCTTCGTCAAGGTGCGCGAATCCGTGATCCTGACGGCGCGCACCTCGGCCATGGTGTGCTGGCTGTTCATCGGCTCGTTCATCTTCTCGTCGATCTTCGCGCTACTGGGCGGTCACGAGCCGATCAAGTCACTGGTCACCAGCCTGGACCTGTCGCCGACGATGTTCCTGATCGTGGCTCAGCTCATCATCTTCGTTCTCGGCTGGCCGCTGGAATGGACCGAGATCATCGTGATCTTCGTTCCGATCTTCCTGCCGCTGCTGCAGCACTTCAACATCGACCCGCTGTTCTTCGGAATCCTGATAGCGCTCAACATCCAGACGTCGTTCCTGTCGCCGCCTGTGGCGATGGCCCCGTTCTATCTGAAGGGCATCGCGCCACCGCACGTGACGATCAACCAGATCTTCTCAGGGGTGATGCCGTTCCTCTGGATCGTGCTCGTCGCGATGATCCTCGTCTACACGTTCCCGCAGATCGCGCTGTTCCTGCCGAATTATCTCTACTGACGGGAGAGGGCGGTCGCCTTCTCAGGCAGCAGCGAGGCGGCGCGCGAAGCTGGCGACCATCCCTTCGAGCCGCTCGGCTTCCTCGCTCAGGTCGCGGGCGAGCTGATCGACGTTGGTGGCAATGACGTCGTTCGCGGTGGCCGCCTCCTCGGCGTCGGCCGCGGCGCCGGCGCCATCGGAGGCGTTGCGGCGCAGGTCCACCGCGCTCGCCGTGATCTCGCGGACCGCGGCATCCTGTTGCTCGACCGCCGCGGCCACCGACGCGGCGATCGACCGCATCTCCGATACCACGGAATGAACCGACCGCGTCGCCGCGGCCGTGATCGCGCTGGACGACTGGATGGCGGCGACCTGGGCCGCGATGTCGGCGGTCGCCTTCGCGGTCTGCGCCGCGAGCGCCTTCACCTCCTGGGCCACGACCGCGAAGCCCCGCCCGGCGTCACCGGCGCGGGACGCCTCGATCGTGGCATTGAGCGCCAGCAGGTTGGTCTGGCTGGCAATGGTCTGGATCAGCAGCACGACCTGGCCGATGCGGTCCGCGGCCGTGCCCAGCTCCCGCGTGGCGGCCAGCGTGCGGTCGCTCTCGTCCGACGCCTTGGCTGCCACGTTCAGCGATCGATCGGTCTGGCCGGCGATCTCGCGGATCGAGGCGGCGAGCTGCTCGGCGGCGCCCGCGACCGACGTCGCCTTGTCGGTGGTGGCGTGAGCCGCCGCGCCGGCCGTAGCCGCGCGGCTGCTGACGTCCGACGACGCGGCCCTGAGCGTGTTGGACGAGCCGTTCAGGGCATCGACGGCGCGCTTCACCGCGCTGAGCGTGTCGGAGAGGTCCGCCTCGAACGCGCGCATGGCGGCCTCGACTGCCTGTCCGCGCGCGAGCTTGGCAGCGGTTCCGGCGGCCGTCTCCCCGGCGAGCCGTTCGCGTTCGAGCGCCGTGCCGCGGAAAACGGCGACGGCCCGCGCCATGACCCCGATCTCGTCGCCTGCCTTCACGTCGGGAAGCACGACGTCGGTCCGGCCCTCGGCGAGCGCGTGCATCGCCTCGCGGAGCTCGGCCAGCGGCCGGGTTATCCCGCGCCCGATCAGGAGAGCGGCCACGACGCCCAAACCGACGATGCCGAGAAAACCCAACACGGTGAGCAGCCCGAAGCGCGCCTTCGACCGTTCGAGCGCCTCCTCGACGCTTCGAGCCTCCTCCACGATGCGCATCTCGGCCGCGGTCAACGCCGGTTCCACGAGCGTCAGCCCGTTCTCGATCTCGCGCCGCTTCTCGGCGATCTCCATCGCCGCCGCCGACCACCCCTCGAAGGCGGCGAGATGCAGCTTCAACATCGTCGACAGCCGTTCCCTGCTGTCCTGCAACGAGGTGCGCTGCAGGATGTTTTCCAGCCGGCTGACGTCGGCGCTGATCTCGCCCTCGATCGAGCGATCGAGACTGGCGAAGAAGCGCAGCTCGTTGCGGCGCAGCTGCAGGACGGCATTGCTCGCGCGCAATGCGTCGGGTGTCGGATCATCGAGCACCAGCGCGCGCACGCCGGCCTCGAGCGAGGCGCCGGTCTTTTCGACCTCGCCCGTGAGCCCTTCCTCCCGGGTGCTACCGAGTTGCGCCTGGCGGGCACGGATTTCCTCGAACCGGAGTTGCACGTTGCGCAGCAGGCTCTGAACGGCGTCGCTCTGGGCGCCGATCAGCCCATCCGCCAGATCGCTCATGCGGCGCACGTCGGCCCGGACCGCCTCCAGCGCTTCCGTCGCCGCGACCGCCCGGTCGTCCTGCCGCGTGACGTTGTAATCGAGCTCGCGCAGGCGGGCGGTCTGCATCCGCGTCCGCGCCTGGTACATGGCCTCCTTCGCCGTCGCGAGTTCGGCGACCTTGCCTTGCGCCGAGACCAGCGCATCCTGGATCAGAGCGTTCAACCCGCCGACCAGCACCGCCGCCAGCAGGCCCGTGGCTACGAGCAGCAGGACGCGGCCCTGAATGCCGAGGCCGCGACGGAGACGGCGTGGCTCGGGCGACGCCGTTCGCTCATTCATCACGCTCTCCGCCCTGCCGTACAGTAATGATCGTACGTATCGACGAAGGCTGAAAACGTGATTAACGCCGGCCGGGGCCGCTGTGGGCGAGGTCAAAAGATCGCGCGAAGCCGCACGCCGGGCGGGCCGCAGCTTGCCCCGGCTCGAGAAAGCGGCCATGTATTGCGACGTGGCGCCGGGCTTTTCCGGACCCCCAGAGAGGATCGAGCGCGTGACTTGCAGACGCCGGACGCCTATCGCGGGTGCCGGCATCGCGGCGGCGATGCTGTTCTCGCTGACAACCGTCGCGGTCGCCCGCGCAGAGACCGAGCGCCCCAGGCCCGCCGAGAGTTTCGCCGGAAACTACCTCGCGGCCCTGATCGCCAGCGCCAAGAAGGATACCGCGGCGGCGGCCATATTCTACCGCGAGGCGCATCGCGCCGATCCGCGCAACGCCGAGTTGCTGGAACGGGCCCTGGTCGCCGAACTCGCCGACGGCAACATGACCGAAGCCTTTCGCCTGGCGGATCGCACCGTCCAGCGCGACGCGGCCAATCCGCTGGCGCGGGCCGCGCTCGGCGTCCGCGCGATCCGTAACCGTCAGTTCGCGACCGCTCGCGATCATTTCGCGCGCGGCGGAGGCGCCGGGCGACGCGCAGACCTCACGGCCACGCTGCTGAACGCGTGGAGCTATGTCGGCTCGGGCGACCTCAAGCGAGCCCTCGAACTCGTCGACCGCTTCAATGAGCCGCAGCTGTCGGTGTACCGCAACTTCTTCGGCGGCCTGATGGCCGACGTCGCCGGCAACAAGGCCGAGGCCGGCAGACGGCTGAAGGCGGCCTATGCCGCTGAGGGCGTGACGATTCGTGTGGCGGACGCCTACGCCCGCTGGGAGGCGCGTCACGGCAGCCGCGACGAGGCGCTCCGGATCTACGAGCGGCTGAGCGACCGGCTGCCGAACCAGCCGTTCGTTGCCGAGGCGGCGCGGACGCTCCGGACCACCGGCGCCCTCGACCCATTGATCAACACCGTCCCCGAAGGCGCCGGCGAGGTCCTCTACAACCTGGGTTCGACCGGCGGCAACTCGGGCGACGAGATGGCGGCCGCGGTCTATCTGCAACTCGCAGTCCATCTGCATCCGCGCAACGAACTCGCGATCGTGCAGCTTGCCGAAACCATGGAACAGGTGAACCAGTACGACCGCGCGATCGAACTCTATGCGCGCATTCCGGATGGCTCCGGGTTGAAGCTGCGAACCATCATCCGTTCGGCCTACGTGCTCGACCAGATGGGCCGGACGGATGCCGCGATCCAGAAACTGACGGACCAGCTGAAGGCGACGCCGGACGATCTCGAGCTGCTGAACGGTCTCGCGACCATCTATCGCAGCAAGAAACGCTGGCCGGAAGCGATCGCGACCCTCACCCGGGCCATCGAACTCGTTCGGGAGCCGAACCGCAACCACTGGAACCTGTTCTACTCGCGGGGCACCTCCCACGAGCGCAACAAGGAATGGCCGAAGGCCGAGGTCGATCTCAAGCGCGCGCTCGATCTGTTGCCACCCGACCGCGAGAACAGCCGCTCGCGGGCGCAGGTGCTGAACTACCTCGCCTATTCCTGGGTCGACCAGAACATGAACGTCGACCAGTCTTTCGAGATGCTGCGGCAGGCCGTCTCGCTGACCGAAGCGCGGGACGGCTACATCGTCGACAGCCTTGGCTGGGCCTATTACCGGCAGGGTCGTTTCGAGGATGCCGTGCGCGAACTGGAGCGCGCGGTCGAGCTGAAGCCGAGCGATCCGGTCATCAACGACCATCTCGGAGACGCCTACTGGCGCGTCGGTCGCATCGACGAGGCCCGGTTCAAATGGGGTCACGCGCGCGACATGAAGCCTGAGCCCGAGGATCTCGAGCGCATCCTGAAGAAGCTGGAGCGGGGCCTCGACGTGCCGGCCGCCGCCGAGGCACAGCCTTCGAGACCCAATGGCGGCTGAGGGCCGGGTGCTCCGCACCCGCGCTCCCGCCAAGGTCAATCTCACGCTGGAAGTCCTGGGCAGACGGCCGGACGGCTATCACGACCTGCACAGTCTCGTCGTCTTCGCCGGCGTCGCCGACGATCTCGCGCTCGAACCGGGCGAGGCGACCTCGATGAGGGTCGAGGGACCGACCGCGGCCCATGCCGGGCCGACCGGCGACAACCTCGTCCTGCGCGCTGCGCGCCGGCTTCAGGAGCGCGTGCCCGGGCTGCGCACGGGACGGTTCCATCTCGTCAAGCGCCTGCCGGCGGCGGCAGGCATCGGCGGCGGCTCATCCGATGCCGCGGCGGCTCTACGCCTTCTCGCCCGGCTGAACGGTCTCTCCGCCGACGACCCGCGGCTGCTCGACGCGGCGCGGGCGACGGGATCGGACGTGCCCGTCTGTCTGGCGCCGCGCGCGCGGATCATGGCAGGCGCCGGCGAGCGGGTCGGGCCGACGCTCGGCTTGCCGCCGCTGTCCGCCATCCTCGTCAATCCGGGCGTGGCGGTCGAGACGCCCAAGGTCTTCGCGGCCCTCGGATTGGCCGCTGGCGAGACGCGCCGGACGTCGCCGCGCACTGACGTCGATCATGGTTTGCCGGCAACTGATCTCCTGCGCGCCATCGCGGCTGGCGTCAACGACATGCAGGGTCCGGCGTGCCAGCTGGCGCCGGCCGTCGCCGAGGCGCTTGCGCTGATCGCGGCCAGCGGCGCCACCGTCGCGCGGATGTCGGGCTCGGGCGCGACCTGCTTCGGGCTCTATCCCGATCCGGCTTCGGCGAAAGCGGCGGCGGTCTCGATCCGCCGCCAGAGGCCGGGCTGGTGGGTCGCAGCCACCCGGCTGCGCTGACGTCAGGCCGAACTGACGGCACTTCTGCCGAGCGCCGCCTGCGCCGCGGCGAGACGCGCGATCGGCACGCGGTAAGGTGAGCAGGAGACGTAATCGAGGCCGACCGTCTCGCAGAAGCCGATGCTCGCCGGGTCGCCGCCGTGCTCGCCGCAGATGCCCAGCTTGAGGCTGTTG
>CAZVMY010000102.1:2288-8450 GCA_964628955.1 uncultured Methylocystis sp. | reverse complement strand
GAGGGCGTGTGCATCGCGCGCTCGGGCGGCGGCATCAACCAGAGCTTCACGGTCCGCAAGATCTCGTATGGCGAAGGCGTGGAGCGCGTCTTCCCGCTCTATTCGCCGAATATCGACAGCATCAAGCTCGTCCGCCGCGGCAAGGTCCGCCGCGCCAAGCTTTATTATCTGCGCGACCGGCGCGGCAAGTCGGCCCGCATCGCCGAGCGCGTCGAGCGGCGCGAGCCTAAACCGGGAATCCAGGCGGCGGAGTAAGCCGCGATCGTCCGGGCTCGCTGCGCGCGCCTCGGGGCGAGGGGCGGCGATCGGGGGCGTCGTCATGTCCGTCACGTTCGAACTCAACCGCGCCAACTGGGACGAACGCGCCGCGATCCATGCCCGCGATGCGACGAATTTCTATCGGCTCGATGATCTGCGCGCCGGCGGGCGCAGCCTCGGGCCGGTGATCGAGGCGGAACTCGGCGACGTCGCCGGCGTCGACGTGCTTCACCTGCAATGCCACATCGGGACCGACAGCATCATGCTGGCGCGGCGCGGTGCCCGCGTCACCGGCCTCGACTTTTCCGGCAAGGCGATCGAGACCGCGCGGCAGCTCGCGGCCGAGTGCGGTGCCGACTGCAGCTTCGTCGAAGGCAACGTCTACGACGCCCGCACGCTGGTGGCCGGCCATTTCGACCTCGTCTACGCGACATGGGGCGTCGTCGGCTGGATCCCCGACATGGTGCGCTGGATCGCCGTCGCGGCGTCGATGCTGAAGCCGGGCGGCCGGGTCTATCTTGCCGACATGCATCCGACCGCGGCGCAGCTCACGCTCGTGGATGAGCGGCTGGTCTTCAGCTATCCGTGGCGCTCGGCGCCGGAGACGCCGTCCGTCGAAACGACGCCGCTGACCTACACCGGCGACCCGACGCCGCTCGCCAACGCGACCACCCACCAGTTCGATCACCCGATCTCGGAACTCATCGGCGGCGTGCTCGCGGCCGGGCTCGAACTCGTGTTTCTGCACGAACACGACGTGCTCTACTGGCCGCATCTGCCGGACCTGATGGAGCCCGTGGCGAGTCCGGAAGGCGACGCAGAGGTCTGGCGGCTGAAGGCCGGCGGCCCGCAGTTTCCGCTCGCCTTCTCGATCGCCGCCCGCCTGCCCGCCTAATCGACAGAGGGCCGCGGCCGGCTGCGGCCCGGCTCGACGTCCAGCAGATAATCCGCGATCGCGTCGGTCAGGCGCGCCGCCTTGGCGACGTTCTGGTCGTTGGAAATCATCAGCGCGGTGACGATGGTCTCAATTACCATGATCGCCGCGGCCATGCTGCTCGTCACCACCGGATGCGCGCTTTCGGCGACCAGCGTATGGTCGGCGAGGCGGGTCAGCGGCGAGGCGATCGAATCCGTGATCGCGACGACGACGGCGCCCCGGTCGCGCGCATAGCGCGCGAGATGCACCGCGTCCCTGGCGTAGCGCGGGAAGGAGATCACGATCAGCACGTCGTCGGCGCCGATGTTCATCAGCCGTCCTGCGGCGACCTCGGTGCCGCCGAACTCGACGACGTTGACGAGCTGCGGGCAGAAGGGCTGGAGGCCCAGCGACAGCAGGCCGGCGAGATGCGAACTGAGGCCGAAGCCCATGACATGGACCGTCGTGGCCCGCGTGATCGCGGCAACCACGGCGGCGAGCAACTCCGGCTTCAGCGCTTCCGCCGTGCTGCGCAGGTTGCCGAGCGTCGTTTCCATGCTCTCGGTCACGAGCGTCGTCTCGGGCAGGGTGCGCTCGAAGGCGGCCCGCAGCTTCTCGACCGGGCGGAGCACCGTCTCCAGCGTCTCCGCCATGGCGATGCGGAGCTCGGCGAAGCCGTTGAACCCCACGGCGCGGGCGAAACGGCTCATCGTCGCGGTCGAGACGCCGACCGTGGACGCCAGTTCCTCGATGCCGGCGGCGGTCGCGCGCATCGGATTGCGCAGAAGGTGGTCCGCGATGGCGCGGGCGGAGGCCGAACCCGAGTCATGAATCTCGATCAGCCGGCGGCCGAGGTCGGAACCCGCGAAGCCAGGATCGCGATCAATAATTTTCATCTCTTGCATCCATGAAAATTCTTGTGCATTCTGCCTCCGTCCCGCCCGCCCGGCAACAGGAGATTTCGATGCTTCGCTCGCTCGCCACCGCATTCGCCGTCGTCGTCGCCCTTGCCGCGCCGGCCCAAGCCCAGACCAACGACTGGAAGAAAATCCGCATCGGTGTCGAGGGGAGCTATCCGCCCTTCTCGATGATCAGCCCCGACGGCAAGCTCGGCGGCTTCGACATCGACATCGCCAATGCGCTCTGCACCGAGATGAAGGCCGAGTGCACGTTCGTACAGCAGGAATGGGACGGCATGATTCCGGCCCTCAACGCCAAGAAGTTCGACATCATCGTTGCGTCCATGTCGATCTCCGAGGAGCGCAAGAAGGCCGTCGATTTCTCCGACCCCTATTACGACGTCCCGTCGCGCTTCGTGGCCAAGGACGGCGCGTTCAAGGATTATTCGCCCGCGTCGCTCAAGGGGAAGACGATCGTGGTGCTGCGCAACTCGCCGCGCGCCAAATACGTCCAGGACACCTACAAGGACAGCACGATCCTGCTCGCCGCCACGGAGCCGGAGGTCTATCTCGAACTCGCAGCCGGCCGCGGCGACATCGCCTTCGGCTCGTCGGTGGTGTCGGCCGAATCCTTCCTGAAGAAGCCGGAAGGCAAGGGCTTCGCGCAGGTCGGCGAGCCGGTGCGCCTCGACGCGGGCGGCGGTGGCGTGGGCATCGCGATCCGCAAGACGGACGCGGATCTGCGCGACCGGATCAACGCTGCGCTCAAGGCCGTGAAGGCCAATGGCACGTACAACAAGCTGCAGTCGAAGTACTTCGACTTCGACATCTCCGGCAGCTGACGACGCGTCCTCGCCCTGCGAGGCCCGCTTTGCAGGCTCCGCAGGGCGAGGCCTCCCGAGGGTAACCACCAACATCATCCAGGGGCGCCCGGCACCGCCGGGCCTCGAAGGATGGTCCAGCAGGCGCCGGATCCGCGACCGATGCTCCACGGCTATCTCCCGGCCATCCTCGGTGGCCTTCAGACCACGCTGTCGGTGGCGGCCCTCTCGCTCCTGATCGCATCGGTTTTCGGGCTGGTGGGGGCGATCGCCAAGCTCTCGGACAGCCCTGTCGCGCGGGGCGTCGCCGACGTCTACACCACGGTGATCCGCAGCATTCCCGAGCTCGTGCTGATGCTGCTGATCTTCTACGGCGGCCAGATCGGCATCAACGCGCTCTCGGACCGGTACGGCTACGGGTATATCGACATCGACCCCTTCATCGCCGGCACGCTGACGATGGGCTTCATCTCGGGCGCCTATCTCACCGAGACGTTCCGCGGGGCAATCCTCGCGATTCCGAAGGGGCAGATGGAGGCGGGCGCCGCGTTCGGGCTCACCGACATGCAGGTGATCCGCCGGATCACGCTGCCGCAGATGGTGCGTCACGCCATTCCGGGCTTTACGAACAACTGGCTGATCATGGTCAAGGCTACCGCGCTCGTCTCGATCATCGGCCTCGACGACATGGTGCATCGGGCGGGGCTGGCCTCTGCCTCGACCCGGCAGCCGTTCACCTTCTATGCGGCAATCGCGCTCATCTATCTGACGATCACGACGGTCTCCGTCATCGCGCTGCATTTTCTCGAGAAGCGCTATTCGCTGGGCGTCCGGAGGGCCGAAATCTGATGATCGACTGGCCCGTCATCCTCGGCTCCCTACCCGAGTTCTTCCACGGGCTCCGGATCACGCTGATCCTGCTCGTGATCTCGGTCGCGACGGGGTTCGTGCTGTCGGTCCTGCTCGCCATGGCGCGCGTCTCGCAGAACCGCTGGCTGTCCACCCCGGTCTGGCTGTTCACCTATGTCGTGCGCGGCACGCCGCTGCTCGTGCAGATGTTCATGGTCTACTTCGGCCTCGCCCAGTTCGAATGGGTCCGCGAGAGCGCGGCCTGGGTGTTCCTGAAGTCGGCGTGGTTCTGCGCCTGGCTGACCTTCAGCCTGAACACCACGGCCTACACGACCGAGATCTTCGCCGGCGCGCTCAGGGCCACGCCGGCCGGCGAACTGGAGGCGGCGCAGAGTCTCGGCCTGTCGCGCTTCACGACCTATCGCCGCATCCTCTGGCCGGGGGCGCTGCGGCGCGCACTGCCGCAGTATGGCAACGAGGTCGTCCAGATGATGCATGCCACCGCCATCGCCAGCACCGTCTCGATCGTGGATCTGACGCGCGTCGCGCGCGACGTCTACACCAACCACCTGCTGCCGATGGAAGCCTTTGGTACCGTCGCGGTCTTCTATGCTGTGCTGACCGCGCTGTTCGTCGGCGGCTTCAAGCTGCTCGAAGGGCGCTATCTGCGACATCTGCGGCCGAAGCGAGCGGCGGCCGCCTGACATGCGCACCGACGTGATCGATCTCGGTCCGGAAGTCGCGGGCAGCCGGCATCAGCTCGCGATCCACCGCTTCGGCCGGGATGGTGCGCGGCCACGCGTCTATGTCCAGGCGGCGCTGCACGCCGATGAGATTCCGGGCATGATGGTGGCGCATCGGCTGCGGCGGCGGCTCTCGGAGCTGGATCGTGCCGGCCGGATCGCGGGAGAGATCGTGCTGGTGCCCGTCGCCAATCCGATCGGGCTTTCGCAGCGCGTGCTGGGAACGGCCCTGGGCCGCTTCGATCTGGCCGATGGTCACAACTTCAACCGTCATTTCGCGCGGCTGGGGCCGGCGGTTCGGGAACAGGTCGACGGCCAGCTGACGAGCGATGCGGTTAGGAACACCAGGCTGATCCGTCGGGCGCTCGCCCAGGCGGTCGCTGCGTTGCGGCCGGCCACGGCGTCCGAGCATCTCAAGGCGCGGCTGCTCGACGCGGCCGTCGACGCAGATTGGGTGCTGGATCTGCACTGCGATTCCGAGGCGGTGATGCATCTCTATACGATGACCGGGACCGCAACCGACTTCGCGCCGCTGGCGGCCTTGCTCGAGGCGCAAGCCGTCCTGGTCGCCGACGTCTCCGGGGACGATCCGTTCGACGAGGCGTGCAGCCGGCCGTGGATCGAGCTGCAGGATGCGCTGCCGGGTGTCCCCGTTCCTCTCGGCTGCAAGGCGACAACCGTCGAACTGCGCGGACAGGCGGACGTGTCGGGCGCGATGGCCGATGCCGACGCCGGGGCCATCGCAGGCTTCATGACGGTGATCGGCGTCATCGACGGGCCGCTCCCGGTCGTTCCTCCGTCACGGGCCACCCCGACGCCGCTGGAGGCTTCCGAACCGCTGATCGCCGCGACCGGCGGGATCGTCGACTTCCACAGGACCGTGGGCGATCTCGTGCAGGCCGGCGACGTCGTCGCGACCATCATCGATCCTGTCTCCGGCGCCACGTCTGCGGTCGCCGCGCGCTCGGACGGCGTGCTTTATGCACGGTCGTCGGCGCGGTTCGCGATGCCGGGCAGGCGGCTCGGCAAGATCGCGGGAACAACGCTGCGCCGCGCCGGCAACCTCCTCAGCCCGTGAGACAGGGATCCAGATGACCGAGAAGCTCAAGGCCGAGGACATCCACAAGAGCTTCGGCGCCATCGAGGTGCTGAAGGGCGTCTCGGTCGCGGCCAGCGCCGGCGACGTGATCTCGATGATCGGCTCGTCGGGCTCCGGCAAGAGCACCTTCCTGCGCTGCCTCAACCTCCTCGAGCGGCCGAACAGCGGCCGGATCATCGTCACCGGCGAGGAGCTGAAGCTGGTTCCAGACAAGCGCGGCGGTCTCAGGGCGGCCGATGCCGGCCAGCTCCAGCGCATGCGCGCCCGGGTCTCCATGGTCTTCCAGCAGTTCAACCTCTGGGCGCACATGACGGCGCTGGAGAACGTGATCGAGGCGCCGGTCCATGTCCTCAAGATCTCGAAGTCCGAGGCGACCGAGCGCGCCGACCGCTATCTGCAGCGCGTCGGCGTGCATCACCGGCGCGAGTCCTACCCCGCGCATCTTTCCGGCGGCGAACAGCAGCGCGTCGCCATCGCCCGGGCGCTTGCCATGGAGCCCGAGGTCATGCTGTTCGACGAGCCGACCTCGGCGCTTGATCCGGAACTCGTCGGCGAGGTGCTGCGGGTGATGCGCTCG
>CAZVMY010000102.1:0-2278 GCA_964628955.1 uncultured Methylocystis sp. | reverse complement strand
GAAGGGCGGACGATGATCGTGGTGACGCACGAGATGAGCTTCGCGCGCGAGGTCTCCAATCAGGTTATCTTCCTGCACAAGGGCGTGATCGAGGAACGGGGCGATCCGAAGGTCGTCCTCACCCGGCCGACGAGCGAGCGGCTGCAGGCTTTCCTGTCCAACACGCTCAAGTAGGCGACCGTCATCACGCCCGATCGCTGCGCAGAATGCCCGATCCGGCGCCAGTCCGGCAGCCGGCCCCGTCTGCCATCGCCCGCCACTGGCACGTCCGTTGCCTTTGCATTGCGGCCCTCGGCGGTTCGTCACGCGCAGGTGGGGAGGACGCCATTCCAGCGCGACGCGAACCGCTCCGCCCTGCCGCCTCCGGTGAAGTGCCGGTCAGGACGACCTGTCCGGCCTGCGGCCTTGGTTGCGGTCTCGTCGTGCGGGCCGGTGATCGGTCCGCTCCGGCTATCGAAGGCGATCCCGAGCACCCCGTGAACCGGGGCGAACTCTGTGCGAAGGGGATCGCCCTCGCGGCAGCCCTGAGCATCGGGGGCCGCGACCGAACCCCGCTCGTCGGAGGCGTTTCGGCGTCGTGGGACGATGCCGTGTCGGCAGTCGCGCGCGGTCTTCGGGCCGTTCGCGCCAGTCACGGGCCGGGCGCGATCGCGATGCGCCTGTCGCCGCAACTGCCGACCGAGGCGCATTATCTCGCCAACAAGCTCATGAAGGGGTTTCTCGGATCGGCCAGCATCGGCACCGGCGCGACGTCGGCGCTGGCCAGGGCCGAGAGCGTCCTGCGCCGCTCGCTCGGGTCGGACGTGTCGCCGGCCTCGTTCGGCGATCTCGATGCTGCCAGGCTGATCGTGCTGGTGGCCGATCCCGCGCCATCGCCGGTCCTTCTCTCGCGCATCGCGCTGCGGCGTCAGGCCGGAGCGCGGCTGGTCGTCATCCGTCCGGCAACGCTTCCGGCACTGCCCGCCGACGTCGACCTGCCGGTCGCGGCGGGGACCATGCCCCTGCCGTTCGCGCTGCTGTTCGCAGCCGTCGCCCGCAGCGCCTCGCTGGACGTGGGCTTCCTCGCGCGGCACACGAAGGGTTTCGAGCAGGCGCTATCAGACGCCGAGGCGATGTCACGCGGCGTCGCAACGGTGGCCGACATGACGGGGCTGCCCCCCGCTGCGATCGAAGGTTTCATGGCGCTCTGGCTCGCGAACCCGGAGACGGTGACCGTGCTGACGCCGGGTGCCGGGGTCGAGCCGGACGTCACGGCCCTCGTGCTGAACGCTCACCTCGCGGCCGGCCGAATCGGCCGCCGGGGCGGCGGCCCGTTGCTTCTGGCGGTTGGCAGCAATTCGGTCGGCGCACGAGAAGTCGGCGCGGCGCCCCATCGGCTCGCGGCCCAGATGGGCTTCGCATCGTCGGACGTGGAACGGGTCCGGCGCTTCTGGGCCGCTCCGGCCATCGTGGGCCGGCCCGGCGTTGCCGACCACCTTCTGCCGGAGGCGATCGCCGACGGGCGGATTCGCGCGCTCTGGCTGATGGTCGGGAACGAACCGGATGCCGCCCTCGGCTTGCCGGCGGAGCTGCTCGACCGGCTGGATTTCGTCGTGATCTCGACGGCCAACGCCTTGGCTGATGCGCGGGTCGTGCTGCCGTCCTCATGCTGGAGCGAGACGGACGGCACGGTGACGAACGCCGAGCATCGCATCGGCCGCCGACGTGCCTTCCGGAGGAACGTCCTTGCCCGACCCGACTGGTGGCTCATCGGCGAGGTGGGCAAGCGGCTCGGCTTTGACGAAAGTTTCTCCTACGCGGACGCTGCTGAGGTCTTCCGCGAACACGCGGCGCTCTCGGCCTTCGAGAACGGTGGAACGCGGCACCTCGACCTCGGCTCGCTGGCCACGCTCGATGCTGCCGGCTACGCCGCGCTGCCGTCCCTGCGCTGGCCATGCCGCAGTGATGAGGTCGTTCCCGCGGACGGCGGATTCATCGCCGGCCGGTTCGCGAGCACCGACGGTCGTGCCCTTTTCGTGTCCGGGTGAGCCGATGCACGCAATTGGCAAACGATCCGCTCACGCATAGGATCGTGTCAGCCGCCTCCAGAAGCGGCACCCAGGGACAAGCGCGAGGCAGGATCCACCATGGCATCCGTCACCATCCGCAATATTCGCAAGGCCTACGGGGCCGTCGACGTGATCCACGGTCTCAATCTCGAGATCGCCGACGGCGCTTTCGTCGTCCTGCTCGGCCCGTCCGGGTGTGGCAAGTCCACGCTGCTCAGGATGATCGCCGG
>CAZVMY010000101.1:5028-8475 GCA_964628955.1 uncultured Methylocystis sp. | reverse complement strand
ATTTCGACGTGCGCAAAGACGCGCTCTATTGCGACCCGCCGTCGAGCGTGGCGCGCAAGGCGTCGCTGACCGTCGTCGACCGGCTGTTCGATGCGATCGTGCGGTGGCTGGCGCCGATCCTCGTCTTCACCGCCGAGGAGGCTTGGCTCGAGCGTCATCCGGGGACGGAGGGCTCGATCCATCTCGAAGCCTTCGCGACGATCCCGGACGGCTGGCGCGACGACGCGCTTGCCGATCGCTGGGACCGGATCAAGGACGTGCGCCGGGTGGTCACGGGGGCGCTGGAGATCGAACGCGCCGCGAAGACGATCGGGTCCAGCCTCGAGGCGGCGCCGACCGTTCACATCGCCGATTCCGCGCTGTTCGAGGCCGTGAAGGGTGTCGACCTGGCGGAGGTCTGCATCACGTCGGGGCTCACGCTGCTGGCGGGCGCGCCCCCCGAAGACGCCTTCCAGCTTGCGGACATGCCGGGAACCGGCGTCGTCTTCCGCCGGGCCGAGGGCAGAAAATGCGCCCGGTCCTGGAAATATTCTGCCGATGTCGGGGCCGATCCGGCGTTTCCCGACGTGACGCCCCGCGACGCGCAGGCGCTGCGGGAACTCAAGGCGCTGGGGCGGCTGTGAGCACCTGCGACGCTCGCAAGGGCACTTCCCTGCCCCGCGCGGGGGAGGGCACGGAGGGGGCCGTACAAGACAGCGCGCCAGTCCCGACGCCGCGCGGTCCCCCCACCTTCATCCCCTCCCTCCTTAGGGGGCGGGAGATGACTGACGGGGTGGCCTCATGATGAGCGAGATGGCGCAGACACCGCCCCGATGGCGGCTGATCGGCCTCGCCTGTGCGGGCACGGCACTCCTCGCCGATCAGACGCACAAGCTGCACATGCTCTATCGTGCCAACATCATCGAGGGCGAGGTCTGGCCGGTGACGTCGTTCCTCGACGTCGTGCTGGTCTGGAACCGCGGTATCTCCTACGGCCTCTTCCAGCAGAACCACGAGACGGGCCGCCTGATCCTAATCGGCGTGACGGTCGTCGCCATCGTGGCGCTCGGCGTCTGGCTCTGGCGCTGCGGTTCGCGACTGCTGGCGGCCGGGCTCGGGCTGATCATCGGCGGCGCGATCGGCAACGCGATCGACCGGGTCGCCTATGGTGCCGTCGCGGATTTCTTCCACCTGCACTGGGGCAGCTTCAGCTGGTACGTGTTCAACGTCGCCGATTGCGCCATCGTTGCGGGAGCCGCGCTGATTTTGTACGATGGTGTCGCGTCGAAGCCATCGGCCGCCTCGCAATCGCCGTGATCGCGGCCTTCTGAAGGTCGGGGTCCATACGAAGGCCGTGATCCACGTGAAGACTGCGGTCAACGCACCATCATTCGCCGGAGCAGCAGAATGAGACAGCCGGGTTTCCTGCGGGCGGGCATCGTCGCCGCGCTCACCGTCGCATCCGCTTCGATCGGCGTCGTCGCTCCGGCGGGCGCGCAGGAACTGAGCCGCACGATTTCCAACGCCCTCGGTCTGACCGCCGACGAGGAGAACGCGATCGATTATCGCGAGCGTCCGCCGCTGGTCGTTCCACCGCAGATGAAGCTCCGGCCGCCGGAAGCGGGCGATCTCGCGGGACGACAGGCGAACTGGCCTCAGGATCCCGATCTGGCGCGCCGCAAGGCCGCGGAGGCCGAACGCGACCGGCCCGTGACGTTCTTCAGCGACCGCGAGCTCGACCGCCCGCGCCTCAACCCCTACGAGGTGCGTGCAGGCCGCCGGCCGGGTGCAGGCCTGCCCACCGAACCGCTGCCGGTCGAGACGGACATCGACTCGCGGCGCAGCGCGATCACGCCCTACGAACTGCGCCGGATCGATCGGCGCCCCGAGCAGGAGACCGTGCTGCGGCCCGGCGAGGAGCCGCAGCGCCGCTACCTGACGGAGCCGCCGACCGGCGCACGCCTGCCAGCCGCCGGCGCAGCGCTGAAAGCAACGCGCGACAAGCCGGAGCCCGAGCGGGAGCCGGGTCCGTTCGACTTTTTCCTGCCGTCGCGCCAGCCCTGACCCGACCGCGGCGAAGGCCGCGACGCCGGGGATGATGACGCCGCGAGGCGGACGACCCATAATTTGTGAACGCTTTCGAGGGAGAGGTCCCGTGACCACGCCTGCAGCACAGACGGTCGCCGCGCCGGCGCGGACGGGGCCCGAGATCACCAGGTTCACGCTCGCGAACGGGCTGGAGACGGTCGTGATCCCAGACCGCCGCGCGCCGGTCGTGACCCACATGGTCTGGTATCGCAACGGCTCGGCCGACGATCCGGCCGGCAAGTCCGGCATCGCGCATTTCCTCGAGCATCTGATGTTCAAGGGCACCGTCAACCATCCCAAGGGCGAGTTCTCGCACACGGTCTCGGAGCTCGGCGGCCAGGAGAACGCCTTCACCTCGATGGATTACACCGCCTATTTCCAGCGGGTCGCGAAGGAACACCTCGCGACGATGATGGCCTTCGAGGCCGACCGGATGACCAACCTCGTGCTTTCGGACGAGGACGTCCTTCCCGAGCGCGACGTGGTGCTGGAGGAACGCCGGATGCGGACCGACAGCGATCCTGCCGCTCAGCTCGGCGAGAGTCTCGCGGCCACGCTGTACGTGAATCACCCCTACGGCACGCCGATCATCGGCTGGCAGCACGAGATCGAGAGCCTCGACCGTTCGGACGCGCTCGCCTACTACCGCCGCTTCTATACGCCGGAGAACGCGATCCTGGTCGTCGCCGGCGACGTCGAGCCGGAGGCGGTCCGGGCGCTCGCGGAATCGACCTACGGCATCATCCCGGCGCGGGGCGAGGCGCCCGTCCGGTTCAGGCGGAAGGAACCCGAGCCGAGGGCGGCGCGGCGGGTCGAGGTCGCCGATCCCAAGGTCGAACAGCCGAGCTTCCAGCGCTCCTGGTTGGTGCCTTCGCTCACGACCGGACAGGGCGATGAGGCATTCGCAATCGACGTGCTGGCGCAGCTGCTCGGCGGCGGTCCGGCGAGCAGGCTGCACCGGATCCTCGTCACCGAGCGGGGCAAGGCCGTCGGCGCGGGCTCCTGGTACATGAGCACGGCGCTCGACGACAGCCGGTTCGCGGTCTACGCGGTGCCGGCCGAAGGCGTGTCGCTGCCCGAGATCGAAAAGGCGGTCGAGGAGGTCGTCGCGGACGTGATGGCGAATCCGGTGCCCGCGGCGGAACTCGAGCGCGCCAAGACGCGGCTTCTGGCCGACATGATCTACGCTCAGGACAATCAGGCCTCGCTCGCGCGCATCTACGGCTCGGCACTGGCCACCGGCTCAGACGTCGCGGATGTGGCGGACTGGGAATCGCGCATCGAGGCGATCTCGGCCGAGGCGGTGATGGCGGTCGCGAAAACTTACCTGCGGCCCGGGCGCGCCGTGACCGGCTATCTGCTCAAGGAGCCGCAGACGTG
>CAZVMY010000101.1:0-4928 GCA_964628955.1 uncultured Methylocystis sp. | reverse complement strand
GGAGCCGCAGACGTGAACGCGACCGCGTCCCTCCGATCGGTGGAGAGCGAAATCGGCGGCGCTGGCACGCATATCCAGCACGTCGTCGCGTCCTGCGGCGTGGAAGCGTGGCTGGTCGAGGAATACGCCGTGCCGATCGTCGCGCTGGAGGCGTCGTTTCGTGGCGGATCGGCGCAGGATCCGGCCAGCCGGCCCGGGCTCGCCACGATATTCGCGGGCCTCCTCGACGAAGGGGCCGGACCTTACGACGCCTCGGGCTTCCAGGAGCGGCTCGACGACCTCGCGATCGAGTTGAACGTCCGGGCCGGTCGGGATGCCCTGAGCGCGACCCTCAAGACGCTGGCGAAACACAAGGATGCGGCGTTCGAGATGCTGCGCCTGGCGCTTCGCGAGGCGCATCTCGCCGACGACGCGCTCCAGCGCGTGCGCGGGCAGGTGACGGCCTCGCTCCGTCGCGAGGTCAACGAACCCAACGCGATTGCCAACAAGGCGTGGCTGGCGGCCGCCTTTCCCGATCACCCCTACGGCCGGCCGGAGAACGGTACGCTGGAAGGCGTGCAGGCGATCGCGCGCGATGACCTGCTCGCCTTCCGCGCTGCCACTCTCGCCCGCTCGGACGTGACCATCGCCGTCGTCGGCGCGATCGACGCCGGTTCGCTGGCCCGGGCCATCGATCACATTTTCGGGACCCTGCCCGACGCGGCGCAACTCCTGGACGTGCCGCTCTGCGTCGCCGCCGGTACGGGCACCATCTCGGTGCACACGCTCGACATTCCGCAATCCACGATCCGCTACGGCGCGCCGGGACTCAGGCGCACCGACCCGGATTTCATCCCCGCCACGATCGGCAATCACATCCTCGGCGGCGGCAGCTTCACCTCCCGGCTCTGGCAGGAGGTCCGCGAGAAGCGCGGCATGGCCTATTCGGTGTCCACGTCGCTGCAGGCCTATGCCTCGACCGGGTTCCTGTTCGGCGGGACCGCGACCAAGAACGAGCGCGCAAAGGAAGCGCTCGACATCATCCAGGACGAAATCCGCCGCTTCGCCGCCGAAGGACCGACCGGCGAGGAACTCGACAAGGCGAAGCGCTACCTCACCGGATCCTATGCGCTGCGCTTCGATACCTCGCCGAAGATCGCGTCGCAGCTCGTCCAGATCCAGATCGACAAGCTCGGGATCGACTACATCGGCCGGCGCAACGCGCTCTTCAACGCGGTGACCCTGGACGATGTGCAGCGGGCCTCGCGCCGATGGCTGGGGTCCGGCGAACTGCTGGTCTCGATCGCGGGACGGCCGGACGGGCTCTGAGACTCCGGAACGCAATCTTCATCTTTCTGATGTCCGAGTGGCATCCTTTCAGCGGCCCTGGAGACATCCGTGAGCGGCCTCACCGGAACGGACGCGGCCCGCGTCGGCTGGGTCGACAGCGCCAAGGGCTGCTGCATCATCCTGGTCGTGATGATGCACTCGACGCTCGGCGTCGGTGACGCGGTCGCCGCATCCGGCGGCAGCGCCGAGGGCTGGCTCCATCCCGTCGTCGCCTGGGCGCGACCGTTCCGCATTCCGGCCTTCTTCCTGATCGCAGGCCTGTTCCTGTCGTGCAGCATCGCTCAGGACTGGCGGACCTATCTCGACCGCAAGGTCGTGCACTTCGCCTATTTCTACCTGCTCTGGGTGACGATCCAGATCGTGGTGAAGTCTGCGGCGCCTGGCGGACCCGGCAGCGGTTCTATCCTCGGCGACCTCGCCCTGGCGCTCGTCCAGCCGTTCGGAACGCTCTGGTTCATCCATCTGCTGCCGATCTTCTTCATCGTGACGAAGCTGATGCGGAGCTGGCCGGTAGTCCTCGTCTTCGGCCTGGCAGCCCTTCTCAATCTCGCCGGCATTCAGTCGCGCTCGATCGTGATCGAGGAATTCGGCAACCGTTTCGTCTTCTTCTTTGCCGGATATGCCTTCGCGCCGCTGGTCTTCAGGCTGGCCGACACGGCCCGCGCCATGCCCGGCCGGGCGCTGGCGCTGCTCGCGCTCTGGCTGCCCGTGTCCATCGCAACCGTCGCGCTCGCCGATCCGACCGGCGGGTTCGGAACCGTCGCGGCCATCCCCGGGCTCGCTCTGGTCTTCGGCTTCGCCGGAGCCGCAGCGCTGGTCGCCTTCGCGAGCCTCGCGGCCGGCGTTTCCGCGCTCCGCTTCCTGGCCTTGGCCGGCAGCCGGTCGCTGGTGATCTACGTCGCGTTCTTCCTGCCGATGGCGGCGACCCGCATCCTGCTGGTGAAACTCGGCTGGATCGACGACGTGGGCACCGTATCGGCCATCGTGACGGCCGCCGCGCTGATCGCTCCGCTGCTCCTGCACGCGATCGTCCGGCGGACGCCGGCGCGATTCCTGTTCGAAAGGCCCGCGTTCGTCCGGCTCTCCACGCGACGAGGTCTCGCCGCAGCGGAGTGATCTCAGACGAAGACGGCGATCTGATCGAGCGGCTTCTTCGTGATCACCGGCACCGTGCAACCCTCCCGGGGGTGGCCGACGACGAGCAGGATGACCGCCTTCTCGTTGTCGGGGCGGCCGCAGATCTCGTTCAGGAATCCCATGGGCGAGGGCGTGTGGGTCAGCGTGGCGAGCCCGGCGTCATGCAGGGCCGCAATCATAAAGCCGGTGGCGATGCCGACCGATTCCGGCACGTAATAATGCTTTATCCGGCGTCCGGGCCCCTCCTTGCCGGTTTCGCCCCAGCGTTGCGCAAAGATCGCGATCAGCCAGGGCGCCTCCTCGAGGAACGGCTTCTCCCAGTCGGTCCCGAGGTGCGCCAGCGCATCGAGCCATTCGGCGCCGGCGCGGCCCGCGTAAAACGCCTTCTCCTCCTCCTCAGCCGCCTCGCGGATGCGCCGCTTCACGCCGGCGTCGGCGATGCACACGAACGTCCAGGGCTGCTGGTTGGCGCCGGACGGCGCGCCACCCGCCGTCAGCACCGCCGTTTCGATCAGGGCGCGCGGCACCGGCTTCGACGAGAAATCCCGGACAGTGCGACGCTTCGCCATCAGCGCGCGGAACGCCGCCGCGCGCTCCAGCATCTCGGCCTCGGAGCGTTGCTCGAAAGCTAAGGGATGAAACTGCGGCTTGCTCAAGGGGCGGCTCCGGCGATCGTTCCGCGGAGCCTATCGCGCGGCAGCTGGCTCCTCAACCGGCGCCGCCGATGAGGATCCCGGTCAGGAACACGAGGAACCCGCCCACGACCACCTGGAAGGTCGCCTTGAGGAACGGCGTGTCCATGAACTTCCAGCGGATCCACGAGATGGCGATCAGCTCGACGACGACGATGACCACCGCCACCACCGTCGCCGTCCAGAAATCGCGGATGAGATAGGGCAGCGTATGGCCCAGCCCGCCAATCATGGTCATGAGGCCGCAGATCAGGCCGCGAATCCAGGGATTGCCGCGTCCGGTGAGGCTGCCGTCGTCCGAGACCGCCTCGGTCAGCCCCATGGAGATGCCGGCGCCGATCGAGGCCGCCATGCCGACGAGGAACGCATCCCACGAGTTCTGCGTCGCGAAGGCGGCGGCGAAGACCGGCGCCAGCGTCGAGACCGAGCCGTCGATCAGCCCGGCGAGGCCAGGATGGATGTACTGAAGCACGAGCAGCCGGCGCGCCGTTCTGGCTTCCTCGGCGGCGGCCGACTCCGGAACGTTGGCGGCGCCGAGACGCTCGGCCAGCGACTGGTGGCCCTTCTCTTCCCGCGCGAGATCGAGCAGGAGCTGCTTCGTCGAGAGGTCGAGACTGCGCTCCGCCGCCTGCGCGTAGAAGCGGCTGGCCTGCTCCTCCATCAGCGCCGCCTGCTCGCGCACCGTCTCGATGCCGAGCGGACTGACGAGCCAGTACGGCTTGCGCGGCGCAAAGCCCTTGATGTCCTCGCGCCTGAGCGGCGGGACGACGTCGCCGAATTTCGCACGGTAGCGCGCGATCAGCCGGTCTCGGTGGCCGGTTTCCTCCTCTGCCATGTCCTCGAACACCGCGGCCGAAGACGGGAAATCCGTCTTCAGTCCGTCGGCGTAGGCGGCGTAGATCCGCCCGTCTTCTTCCTCGGAGGAAATGGCCAGGGCGAGGATTTCGCGTTCCGACAGGTCCGACAGGTTCCGGCGGCCGGCGCGAAGCGAAGCAAGTCCCATCATGGCAGTATCCCTGACGTCAATATCTTAGAATTATTCTAATCCATGGGTCCGTGGCCGGCTTGAGGCAAGGGGGCATCCGGTCGCTCCGACTGGTGACCGCGGCTCCGATCCGTCCTAAAACGCTCGCCATGTCCGATGCCCGCCCGCTCAAGGCCGGCGACCATGTCTTCCTGGTCGACGGTTCCGCCTATATCTTCCGCGCCTATCACGCGCTGCCGCCGCTCACGCGCAAGTCTGATGGCTTGCCGGTCGGCGCAGTCGCGGGCTTCTGCAACATGCTGTGGAAGCTGACGCGCGACACCGTCGCGGGCGAGAAGCCGACGCATCTCGCCGTGGTCTTCGACCATTCGGCGACGACCTTCCGCAATGCGCTCTACGACCAGTACAAGGCGAACCGCGAGGAACCGCCGGAGGACCTCCGGCCCCAGTTCGCGCTCACGCGCGAGGCGACGCGCGCCTTCGATCTGGCCTGCGTCGAGCAGGAGGGCTTCGAGGCGGACGACATCATGGCGACCTATGCGCGGCTCGCCACCGAGGCCGGCGCCACCTGCACCATCGTCTCGTCCGACAAGGATCTGATGCAGCTCGTCAACGGCGGCGTGACGATGTTCGATCCGATGAAGGACCGGCGGATCGGGCGCGACGAGGTGTTCGAGAAGTTCGGCGTCCCGCCCGACAAGGTCGTCGACGTGCAGGCGCTCGCCGGCGACAGCGTCGACAACGTGCCCGGCGTGCCCGGCATCGGCATCAAGACCGCCGCGCAG
>CAZVMY010000100.1:0-8513 GCA_964628955.1 uncultured Methylocystis sp. | reverse complement strand
ACGGGATGCGCGGCGCACACGAGCACCGGCGGCGCGAACTTCTCGTCGAACAGCACCGCGCGATCCCGGACCTCCAGAACGCGGCCGATCGCGATCGCGGCGTACCCCGATTTCGCGGTCCGCCGCAGCTCCAGCGCGAGGCGCGGGTGGGCGAGGTCGATCTCCTCCTCGATCCGCAGCGCGGAGGTGGAATCGATCAGCAGTTCCGGCCGCGGGAAGAACCGGCTGGCGCTGGCGTCACCACCATCCTCGACCTCGCGCGTGTTCGATGCCGCCAGCGGCAGCGAGAGCCAGGCGAGCTGCCCGGCCGCGTTCTCGGGAACCTCTATCGGGGCCGGCAGTGGACTGGTCTCCGGCATTGCGAAGGGCGTGCCGTCCGGCATGATGCCGGCAGCCCGCCGCAGGCCGATGCGGCTTTGCTGGGCAAGGTCGCGATCGATCTCCAGCATCGAGAAACCCCAAGGATAGGGTGTCGCGTGCCGAACGCGGGATTCGATCAGGTTTTCGAGATAGCGGTCGTTCTGCTGGAGATGGTGAGGACGAAGGAACAGACCTTCCGACCAGACGACCTTGCTGTACCACGACATGCAGCGCTCTCTGGCTCCGACCCCGATCGTCACCATACACCCGTACACGCGGCCGTTACCACAGCGCAGGCCGGTTCCGTTCACAGCGATCCGGCGGTACGGTTCACGATCGCAAGCGTTCGCGCCGTGCGGCCGCGTACGGTGCCGACAGCCGGATCGTGATCCTGGTCGCCGGTCGGCGACGTTCTGGGGAGAGCCCATGCCAACCGGACCCGCCGCGCGGATCCTCGATCCGGTCATCCATCCGCTGCCGGGCGTTCTGCAGCCGGGACCCGGCAGCCTCAACGTCCTGATCGGCAACAAGCCGGCCTGGCGCGGCGTGACCGCCGCGGCCGCCGCCGCGATCCAGGCGGCGAAGGCGGCATCCGACGCGACGATCCAGACGGCCGAGGCTGCGACGCTCGCGGCGGCGGGCACGCCGGGAGCCCCTGCCGCCAAGGCCGCGGAGGAAGCGGCCAAGGCCGCCGCCGCTGCCGCCATGGGCAGCATGATCAGCGCGGCAGCGGGTGGAGCCGACATCCATGTCTGCGCGACCCCTCTGCCGCTGCCGCCGCACGGGCCTGGCGTGGTCGTCGACGGCTCCCAGACGGTGCTGATCAACAATCTGTCTGCCTGCCGGGTCGGCGATACGATCGTCGAGGCGGTCGGCCCGCCGAACAAGATCGCCATGGGCGAGCCCACCGTCATCATCGGCGGCTAGGAGGCCGGGAGGGGCCATGGCCAAGCGAAGGCGCATCGATCGAGCCGTCAGCAAGGCGGAGAAGTTCCGGCTCGTCACCGTGAAGCGCGGCGGGCGCGATCTCGACGTGGGCAAGGAGGAGGCGACCGTCGGCATGCTCAGCCAGGCGGCCCTCGCTCACGGCGTCGGCCGCAACGGCCGGGTCGCGCAAGTGCTGTGCTATATGGCGCTGATCAGGCAGCCGGGCCGTCGCCGGCGGCCGCTGGCGCCGGTCCCGGTGGTCGAGTGCGTCAAGGCCGATCCGCAGCATTTCAGCGCGCGCCGGGCCTACGATCAGCAGGCCGCGCACTGGCTGCCGGGCACGATCGAGATCGACACCGTCTTCTGCTGGACCTATCTCGCCGATCCCGGAACGGCGCGCGCCCTCGAACTTCTGTTCGGAGACGTCAACCCGCTGGGCTCGAACTTCAACAAGGCGGATTCGGCGGCCGAAGGCTCCGGGCTCGCCGATGCCTTCGCGGAAGCCTGCCGCCGTGTGCTGGTCGCCGGCGGCGATCCGCGCGAGGACGTGCGCCAGGCCTACCGCCAGGGCTGGGTTCCCCGGGCCCGCGACGCCTATTTCGCCGCGATCGAGCAGAAGCGCGCCAAGCCACAGGTGCCGGACCTCATGCGCGACGAATGGGGCAACGTGCTCAATCTCGCCGAACGCGGTGCGGCGCTGGCGGATCCCGACATCCGCAACGTCCATGAGCAGATCAGCGTGCTCGACTATTACGTCGCCACCCTGGACGGCGAGCCGCCGGAACTCGGCCAGGACAAGATGCGGCAGATCCTCGGGTGACCGTGCCGGATTTCAGCCTGGCCCGCGCCCGCCGCGGTCGTAGCACTCCGCGAAATACAGCATGAAGGCGTCGACCAGCCCGTCCTCGTAAGGCGCGGTCTTCGCCTCCCAGCGCGCGACATAGGTGTCCCAGAGCCGGGCCTTGCGGGAGCCGACGAGCGCGCCGAGGCCGCGGTCGGCCTCGACGACCTCGGACACCGACTGCGGGTCGAGATCCTCGACCAGCATTCTGAGTGCATGCTGCATCGCCGAGTACGTCTTCACCTGATGCGCCTGGAGGTCCTTGAAGCTCTCGTCGAACGCCCGCGCGGCGTCGAGATAACCCGGCACGGCGGGCCCGAACAGCAGCCGCAGCGCGTCGTCGACCGTCGGCGAGAACTTCAGCGGGTTGTTGTCCGCGACCTGCATCATGGTCTGGTTGACGCTGCGCGCGATGCGCTTGCTCTCGGCTCGCGCCGCCAGCAGCGTCTTGAGCTCGCCGGCCACGAGCCGCATCAGTACGCCGAGCCTCTCGGCGAGCTGTCCGGCGTCCTGCCCCGCGACGACGTGTTCGGGCAGGCCGGCGCCCCGCGCGAAGCGGCGGATCACCTCGTCGGCACCGGCCGATGACGGTGGCAGCGGCGGCGCTGCCATCGGCGCGATGGAGGACGGCATGGGTAGCGGCTGGCTCCCGGGGACGCCCGGTGTCGGCGCGGGGGGTGCGCTCGGAGGTGCTTCCCATGGCGGCGGCTGAAAGCCGTGCGCGGCAGCGGCTGGAGGGTCGTTCCAGGGGTCGGCCGCAGGCGGCACGATGCCGGC
Organism: uncultured Methylocystis sp.; assembly: GCA_964628955.1. Lineage (GTDB taxonomy): Bacteria > Pseudomonadota > Alphaproteobacteria > Rhizobiales > Beijerinckiaceae > CAZVMY01. The sequence continues at coordinate 5,608 of CAZVMY010000100.1, read as the reverse complement.
GGACCCGGCTGGCCTTCGCGGGGTGGGGATCGGTGGCGGAGGTTCCGGCACCGGCAGGGGTGCGGGCCGATGCGGCGCCCAGGCGTAATCGTCCGCCGGGACATCCGGACGCGACGACGGCGGGACCGGAGCGGCTGCGGGAGTTCCGCCCGGCGACGGCATGTCGACGGCCCAGTCGATGAAGCCGGCATGGACGGGGCGCAACTCCTGGGGCGGTCGGAGGTCGCGGCGCGGGATCGGCGGCGCCTCGCCACCCAGCGTATCCCATAGCCCGGCGCCGCCGGGTGGGGCGGTCGGCGGCAGCGGTGTGGCGGCCGGCTGACCGGCGTCGTCGATCACGACCGCGATGATGTACTGGCCGATCTCGAGCCGGTCGCCGTTCTGCAACCGGTACGGCGACTGCACCCGGTGGTCTGCGCCGTTGACATAGGTGCCGTTGACCGAGACGTCGGTCAGCCAATAGGCGCCGTCGCGAAACCGGATTTCGCAATGCCTGCCGGAGATCACGCGGCTCGGGTCGGGCAGCGTCCAGTCGAGATGCTGGTCCCGGCCAATGTCGAGCCCGCGCCCGCCGGCGAGTCGGACGCTGAGCGGGCCGCCGTCCGGCAATCGCGTCTCGTTCTCGATGGTCAGGATCAGTCCCATCCGCGGCGCTCCCGTGCCCGGCCGGTCAGGACGCGGCCAGGCGCGCGTCGTCGCCCATCAGGCGCGCGCAGCGGGTGACGCAATCGGCGAACGCCGCCGGTCTGCGGCCTACGGGCAGCCCGACGAGAGCGAGCTGCACGGCGGTCCGCGCCATCTTGGCGGTGAGGTCAGGCGGGCAGGGCACCATATGCCCCTCGATCATGCTGCCGCCGGAATAGCCGGCCGCAAGCGCCACCCATGTCGCAGGCAGATCGGGATCGCCGGCGACGCCGATCTCCAGTGCCTTGCGCCGCGTGGCGTCGTCGGGGTCGCGGGCCCAGGCCTCGGCCGCCGCGAGCGCCCGCCGGCTCTCGCCGTTCGCATCCGGCCGGACGGCCTGGACGCATTGGATCGCCCACCAGACCGCTTCGCGGCGCGGCATCAGGAAGGCTGCGAAGGCGATCGCCTCGCCGGGCGCGGGGCCGCCGGCGAGCCGGGCGAGAAAGGCCAGCGGATGCTCCGCCGTCCGCGTCGTGCGAACCAGCTTCGCGAGCGCCGGGAACGTCTCGAAGATCTCGTCGGCGGAGGTGAAGCGCAGCCGCGACATGGAGCTTTGAGGTCCCGCCCTCAGTTGATCTTCACGATCGGTGCGTTGACGATCACCGTCGCGTCGCTGAGCACGTCGGTCTTCGCCGTGCTGGTGATGGTGATCGTCGGCGATTTGATCTCGATCGTGGCCGGCGTCATGGTGATCGAACTCTGGCCAACCACGAGCTTCATCTCCGTCATCGCCTCGACATACCGCTTGCCGGTCTCGACGACGAGCCGGTCGTTACCCTGCTTGATCGTCGTCTCGCGCGAGTTGCCGCCGTTGTCGCCTGAGTAGTTTTCGCCGATCTCACGCTTTTCCACGTTGCGGATCAGGGTGAACATGTCCTTTTCGGCGCGCGTGCTGAACATTTCGTTCCCATAGCGATCCTCGAACTTGATCTCGTTGTAGGCGCCGCTGAAGCCGCGTCCTTCGGTGGATTCCGACTTGAGACCGGACTGGGTCTTGTCCGCCGGCATCTCGTAGGGTGGCATGTGCTGGTCGTTGACGACGGTTCCGACGACGAGCGGCTGGTCCGGGTCGCCTTCGAGGAACTCGACCACGACTTCCTGACCGATACGCGGGATCACGTGCCCGCCCCATTCGCGACCCGACCACATCTGGGCGACCCGGACCCGGCGCGACGTCGACTCGTCCTCCCTGTCCCAGTGGAAGCGCAGCAGGATGCAGCCGTACTTGTCGACGTCGATGTCGCCTTCCTCACCCCGGTTCTTTTCGCCGACGACTCTGGCCGTGTGCGGTCCCTGCACGACGGGCGGGGCCGTCACGAGCGGCGCACGGAAGCGGCGATCGCTCTTCAGCACGTCGTAGGCGCCGTGGTAGATCTGGTCGTCGGAGCGGCGGTTGGACCGGTAGGCCTGCACGCCATAGGCATGCGAGGCGCTGACGACCAGATATTCGCCGTTCTCCGACCCGGTCGGATGGTCGGAGAGCTGCATCAGCGCGCCCGGAAAGAGGCTCGCCGCGTCTCCGGTGGCGGATCGGCGCTGGTCGACGGCCTGCGCTGCCTCCGCACGCACCTTGGCGAAACGCTCGCCATCCTGCCGCTTCACGTATGCGCCGGGGTAGTCATAGGCCTCGTATTTCTTCGCAGGCTTGGTTCCCTGTTCCGATTCTGCGGTGAGGTCGGAGGTGGACTGATCATAGTCGTAGTCGCGCAGCACGACCTTGCCGGTCCGCAGCCGCCGCCGCGTCGACCATTGAACGATGTGTTCGACCTGTCGCCGGACCTTGCCGATCTTGGGCGAGAACGGATAGGCGCCGCCGGGGACTCCGAGCGGCTCGGCCGCAGCATTGACGACGGCGTGTGATGACCGAGCATCGGCCAGGACCAGCTTGTGCCCGTCCCCGGAATGCCGGAAATAATAGTAGATGCCGTACTTCTCCATGAGGCGGCAAACGAAATCGAGGTCACTCTCGCGATACTGGACGCAATAGGCTATTTCGTCCGGCTTCTCGCTGGTCTTGTCCTCGAAATCGTTCTTGTCCTCTTTCTGGAAGATGAGCTTTATGATGTCGATCGGGGTCTTGTTCTTGAAAATCCGGCAGTCGCTGCGTTGCGACAGCAGCCAGAGCCAGGGTCGCAGCACGAAACGATAGGCGTAGAGGTCTTCCGACCGGCCCATCCAGTGCGCTTCGACGAGTATGCCGTGGAAGACGCGCTCACTGCCATCCCGCAGCTTGTACGTGACCGAGCACTTGTCGCCGATGATGCTCTCAAGATCGGCGTTCTCGGTGGTGCTGACCGCCTCGATCTCGTAAACGAACAGCTCGCTCAAGGCCTCCTCGGCCTCGAAGCGCACTAGAGTGAAGAAGTTCGGCCCCAGTGGCGTCCGAAACGAAGCAATTCGTTCGTTCTGCTTAAGGTCAGATGACATGTGCTAACCCTATAGTTTACGCCGGTTATTTGGATCGGACGTTGACGTAGCGCACATCGCGGTGCATGATAAAAGGGCTAGGGTTTCAAGTGTCCGGAAGTTAGACGGGAGAGAGATCGTGCGCAAGAACACACCTGCTGCGGCGCTCGTCCTGGCCCTCGGCGTTGCCGTGTGGACCGCGCCGGCCGCCCTCGCGCAGACCGCCTACAAGGCGGAGGACATCATCAAGCATTTCAACACCGGCGGGCCACAGCTCGGCGCGTCCCGTGGCGTCGTCGCTCCCGGCCTCGGTCAGGGGCGGGGCGTCTGTTTCGGGGTGGAAGCGAATTGTCCGGGCAACGCGGCCGCTGCCGCGGCGACCTCGACGTCGAGCGAAGCCATCCGGCCGGTCGCCGCCTTCGATCTGGTCGTCAAGTTCAAATACAACTCGGACGTGCTCGAGCCCTCGGCCAAGAAGAACCTCGACGAGTTCGCGAAGGCGCTGCGCGATCCGACGCTGGCGCGCAGGAGTTTCCTTGTCGAGGGTCACACCGACGCGACCGGGACGCCGGATTACAACCTGAACCTCTCGGAGCGGCGCGCCCGGGCTGTGGTGCGCTATCTGAGCGAGAAGGGTGTCGATACCGGGAAGCTCGTCGCGCGCGGCTACGGCGAGAGCAAGCCGCTCGTTGCCGATCGTTTTGCCGGCGACAACCGGCGCGTGGAAACCCGGCTTCAGCTCGACTGAGACGATGGCGGGGGGCTGGCGTTCCGAGCCGGCGCGGGCCGGCGAAACGATGATCCGTCGTCGGTCGCGTGTTGGACGGCCAGGCGGCGAGCCAAGGACTCTCGGCGCGTCGTGGTAGCCTCGGCAATCGACTTCGCGAAGATCGCGGGTCCGCTGGGGGCCGACGATCCGTGCGGGCCGGATCTCGATCTGGACGGCGATCCGGACTTCATGAACGTCATGGCCCGCCTCGAGGGCGAACTGCCGACAACCTACTTCCGGCGTGACGACGAAGGCCGGCAGATCCCGTTCGATCGCACGCAGATCGACTTCCCCCGGGCATTCGACGATCTGCAGTCGCTGCTCGAACGGACCCGCGACCTGCGGCCGCTCGCCGTGGCCGCGAAGCTGTCGCTGCTGAACCGGGATCTGGCCGGGTTCGCGGACAGCGTCCAGCTCATCGCCTCGCTCGTCAGCGACTATTGGGAGAGCGTTCACCCTCGCCCCGAGGGCGACGACCAGACGCTACGGGCCGTCGTGCTGCAGAGCCTCGACGACATGCCGACCGTGGTGCTGCCGATGCAGCACGTGCCGATCGTGATGAGCCGGCGGGCCGGCCCGATCGGGTTCCGCAGCCAGCTCGTGGCTGCGGGGGACGTGCGTCCGGGCGATGGCGAGGACCATCCCGACCCGACCACGATCCAAGCGTCCCTGAGCGAGGCCGACCTCGAAGCGCTCGCCGCGACCCGTGAGCGGCTTGACACCGCGCGCGGGGCGCTGCGGACGATCGCGCGGGTCTGGCAGGAGCGGGCAGGCTTCGACCAGGCGGTGAGCTTTCCGCGCGCCGGCAAGCTGCTCGACCAGATGTTCGGGCTGCTCGATGCCGCGATCGCCCGACGCGACCCGGCAAGGGCGTCCGCCGCGGCTGAATCGGTGACCGCCGCGGGCGACGTTGCGACCGATGCACCGGCCGCCGCCGCGCCCGTCACGGCGGCGCCCCAGGCGAGCCTGGCCGAGGTGCGGGCCTCGCTCGCGGCCTGCCTCGAGTATTTTCTGGCGCACGAGCCATCGAGCCCCGCGGTTCTCCTGATCCGGCAGGCGCAACAGCTGATCGGCAAGTCCTTCATCGAGGTCATGCGCACGATCTTTCCCGCCCAGGTCGAGCAGGCAAACATCGAGCTCGGCGACCGGCTCAAGTTCCAGCTGCCGTTGGAGCGCCTGGCATCGCTCGACGATGGCCACGACTGTTCCTCGGCGGATGGCGACGAGGCGGCCGAGATCGAGCCCCTGTACAGCCGGGGAGCGGCGCTGGCCCGGATGCGGGCGGTGGCGGCGTTCTATCGCAACGTGGAGCCGTCCAGCCCCACGCCTTACCTCATGGACAAGGCCTGCATTCTCGCCGAGCGCGACTTCGCGGCGCTGGTGGCCGATGTGCTGCCCGACATGGTGCCGCGGCCGGGCGAGCGCTGACGGCTCGCCGTCAACCGGTATGGCGCAGGAAAATGCCATGCGGCGATCAAGGGTTTGTGATACCGTTGACATCGGAGGTTTGGGTGCGGGGCGGACGGGCCGTCGCGCGCCCTTTGTGGAGGAGGGCGTGCCATGGCTGCTGATTCCGGGCAGAAGTTCATCCGGCGAAACCGGCCCCCGCGGGTGCATATCACCTACGAGGATCCCTACAACGCCGCGCAGAAGGTCGAGCTGCCGTTCGTCATGGGCGTCCTCGCCGATCTTTCGGGCAACGCGCCGGGCGTCGAGCGCATGAGATCCGCGCACGCGCCGAGGCGGAGG
>CAZVMY010000099.1:0-8557 GCA_964628955.1 uncultured Methylocystis sp. | reverse complement strand
CGCCCCTCGGCCTACAAGGAGATCAACAACTTCTACACGGCGACCGTCTATGAGAAGGGCGCCGAGGTCATCCGGATGCTCAAGACGCTGATCGGCGCGGAAGCCTTCCAGCGCGGCATGGACGTCTACTTCGATCGCCACGACGGGGAAGCCGCGACCGTCGAGCAGTTCGTCGCCTGCTTCGCTGAGACCAGCGGCCGCGACCTGACGCAGTTCATGCGCTGGTACGAGCAGGCCGGAACCCCGGTGGTCTCGATCGACGTGAGCCGCGACCGGACGAGCGGCCGGCTCGCGCTCGACATCGCACAGCGCACGCCGCCGACGCCGGGACAGCCCCACAAGCATCCCGTCGTCGTGCCGATCCGGTTGGCGCTGATCGGCGACGATGGCCAGGAGTTCCCGTTGAAGAGCGGCGATCCAGGCCTCAGCGGCGACGTGTTCGTGCTGACCGAAGCACGGCAGCGCCTCGAGCTCGACGGCGTGACGCAGAAAGTCGTGCCGTCGCTGCTCAGGGGCTTCTCGGCGCCGGTCAATCTCGAAATCGAGCTCGATGACGGCGATCTGCTTGCGCTCGCCCGGCATGATACCGATCCGTTCAACCGCTGGCAGGCGATCCAGTCGCTGGCGACGCGGGTGCTCAGGCGCTCGGTCGCGGCGATCCAGCGCGGCGAAGCGCCGATCGCGCATGACGGGCTGGCCGCCGCGGTCGGCAACCTCCTCGCCGATGCCGGCCGCGATCCGGCCTTCGCGGCGCTGGCGATCGTCATGCCGAGCGAACTGGAACTCGCGCGCGAGATCGCGACGAACGTCGATCCGGACGCGATCCACGCGGCGCGGGAGCATCTGGTTGAGGCGATCGGCCAGGCCAATGCCGCAGCCCTGAGCGCTACCTGCGAGCGCTTCTCCGACCGGAGCGCCCACTACAGCCCGGACGCGATCGCCGCCGGCCGGCGCGCGGTGCGCAACGCCGCCATGGGCCTGCTGGAACGAGGCGATCCGGCGCGAGGACGGGCGCTGGCCGAAGCGCAGTTCGAGCAGGCGACGAACATGACGGACCGTTTCGCGGCGCTGGCGGTCCTCGCCGCGCGCCCGTCGCGGGAGGCCGAAACCGCGCTCGCCGCCTTCGAGCGACGCTACGCCGACAATCCGCTCGTAATGGACAAGTGGTTCGGGCTCCAGGCCGCCCTGCCGCTGCCCGATACGCTGGAGCGCGTGACGGCGCTGATGCGGCATCCGGGCTTCACCCTCGCCAACCCCAACCGTGTCCGTGCGCTTCTGGGCACATTCGCCATGGCCAACCCCACGCAGTTCAACAGGCCGGACGGGGCCGGCCACGCGCTCGTCGCCGACGTGGTCCTGAAGCTCGACGGGAGCAACCCGCAGGTCGCAGCGCGGATCCTGACCGCGTTCCGCATGTGGCGGACCCTGGAGCCCTCGAGGCGGGGGAATGCCGAGGCGGCGCTCAGGCGGATTGCGGCCGAATCAGCACTCTCGCGCGACGTTCAGGACATCGTCGAACGTACGCTCGGCTAGGACGATAGTCTTCGTCGGATCAAACGTGGCGGAAGCGCGGCAAAATAGCGACCCGAACATTACTGGAACAAAAGAACGAACGGAATCCAAATCGAATCCGAACTGTGATGGCAAAACATCACTATCGGCCGCTCGAATCGGTTTCGGTTTAAGGCTTCATTAGCCTCTGGACAGTCGCGCGGGTTGTGATTCATCTAGGGCGCGAATCGGGCCGTACGGCATTTTCCTGATTCGCACAGTCCAGCATTCAAGAGGTCCACCGGATGGCGCGTCGCGGCGCGCCCGACGCATACCTGCGCGCGGGCACCATCGAAGGCATCGCTCGGCCGCTCGTCAGCGAGCGTTACCTGAGGCTCGTCGCCGCCGAGCCGTGGATCCGCCGTCTGGTCCCGGTGATGATCGTCCTGTTCCTCGTCACGGTGGCCATCGGCGCCTTCGTGCAGGTCGTCGCCGGCCGGAACGAACGGCTCGCCGACGTCGCGGACGACCTGGAGATGGTCACCCTGTTCGGCGCCCGCGACCTGTCCGAGCGGCTGGCGGCCTCGCCGGCCGGACCCGATACTGCACGCGAGCTGGCGCAACGCCTGCCGCAGAGCGCGACGATGAGCGGCTGGCGCCTGCTCATCACCGACGTGGACGGGAAGATCGTGAGTTCCACCATGGGCGCCACAGGTCAGGCCCTCACCGAGGTGCTGGGCGGCGAGCAGCCGCTCACGACGCTCGCCGACCGGGCCGGAGCGATGCGGCTGACCCTGCCCGACGGTCGGGAATCGCTCGCCATGGTCCGGGCGATCCCCGGCGCAGGCGGACAGCTCGCCGCGCTCCAGCCCGTAGGCGAGATCCTCGAAGGCTGGCGCCAGCGCTCGACCGCGCTGGTCATTCTGGTCAGCGCGACGGGAATCGTCATCGTCACGCTGGGCATCGCCTTCTATCAGCAGGCGGCGCGGGCGCGCGAAGCGGATTTCATCTGCAAGGAGGTTCGTGCCCGGATCGACACGGTGCTCGACCGCGGGCACGCGGGGCTCTGGGACTGGGACATCGCCCGCGGGCGCATCTACTGGTCGGACTCGCTCTATACGATGCTCGGCATCAAGCGGGAGCGCGAGTTCCTATCGTTCGGCGAGTTCAACGCCATCTTCCAGGGGGACGATGGCGACCTGTTCTCGCTCGCGAACGGGCTGGCCGCTTCCGCCGACGAGACGATCGATCGCGAATTCAGGGTCCGGCACGCCAACGGCGAATGGATCTGGCTGCGGGCCCGTGGCCAGGTCGTTCGCGACCGCGAGGGTGAGGGTCCGCATCTCGTCGGCATTGCCATGGACATCACCGAGCAGAAGCGCATGGCCGAACGCACCGCGACCGCGGACATGCGGCTGCGCGATGCGATCGAGACCATCTCGGAGGCCTTCGTGCTATGGGACAGCACGAACCATCTCGTTGTCTGCAACACCAAGTTCCAGGACCTGCACAACCTCTCGCCGCAGGCAGTCCAGCTCGGCACGAGCTACGAGAGCGTGCACGAACACGGCAGCCAGCCGGTCGTGCAGACGCAGATCATGCTGGAGGAAGCTCCCGAGACCGGCGCCCGCAGCTTCGAGGTCCAGCTCGGCGACGGGCGCTGGCTGCAGATCAACGAGCGGCGCACGAAGGATGGCGGCTACGTTTCGGTCGGCACCGACATCACCATACGCAAGCGCGAGCAGTCGAAGCTGATCGAGAGCGAGCGCCGCCTGATCGCGACCGTCAAGGACCTGCGCAGCTCGCGCCGCGCGCTGGAAGTGCAGACGAACCAGCTCGCCCATCTCGCCGACCAGTATCTCGAGCAGAAGGCCGAAGCCGAGGCGGCCAATCTGGCCAAGGCCACCTTCCTCGCCAACATGAGCCACGAGCTCCGGACGCCGCTGAACCACATCATCGGCTTCGCCGACATGATGGCGGACGGCATCCTCGGCCCGCTGGGCAGCCGCAAATACGAGGAATACTGCCGCGATATCGGCGGCAGCGGGCGCTACCTGCTGGAGGTGATCGGTGACATTCTCGACATGTCGCGGATCGAGGCCGGCAAGCGCCGGATCGAGCGGCAACCGTTCGACATAAGCCTCTTGATGGAGGATGCGATCGCCGCGGTCCGCGACGCAGCCGCGGCCAAGGAGATCAACCTCTCGGTCGAGGAGTTCCGCAGCACGACGGTGACGGGCGACCGGGCAGCGATCGTGCAGGTCATCGGCAACCTCTTGCGCAACGCCGTCAATTTCACGCCGAATGGCGGCGAGGTGTCTCTGCGCGCGAAACGCGTCGGCGACGCGGTGAACATCTTCGTCCAGGACACGGGCATCGGCATTCCGAAGGATGCGCTCGACAAGATCAGCCGACCGTTCGAGCAATCCGGCGCGAAGCTGAACGACGGTTATCGGGGTTCCGGGCTCGGGCTCGCGATCGCGCGCTCCCTGGTCGAGCTGCACGGCGGCTCGCTCCGCATCCGTTCCGCCGTCGGCCACGGCACGATCGTTCTCGTGCACCTTCCGCTCGATGGTTCGCCGCTCGTCGCCGCGCTCGCCGCGTCGCAGATGTCCGAGCCGAAATCGACCATGCTGCACTGAGGACGCCTCGGCTGGGCGCGCCACCTCCGCGTCGGGCTGGCCTCACGCGACGATCCGGCCGAACAGCTCCCTGACCTGATCCTGCGTCTCGAAGAGGTGCCGCCGGAGATGGCGGAAGTCGGGGAGTTCGGCCGCCGCCGCCAGCCGCCGCCCGATCTGCGGCGGTGCGGTCGCTGGATCGAATGCCTCGGCGGCGGTGCCGAGCGCCAGCAACGGTGCCAGCCGGCTGTAGAGCCGCCAGGCATCCATCAGGGTCTCGGCGGCATCGGCTGGCAGAAGGTCCGCGGCAGCGAGCCTGGCGATTGCCCCGCCGGTGTTCTGGTCGAGCGCGTCGCGATGGCGATGCGCGTGCACGAGTTGCAGGAACTGCACAAGAAACTCGATGTCGACGAAGCCGCCTGGCGCGAGCTTCAGGTCGAACCGGCCTCTGTCGCCCTTCTCGGCCTCGACGAGCGTCCGCATTGCCCTGATATCGGCGGCGACGCGGCCTCTGTCACGGGGCCGGGCCAGGATCGACCGCAGCGATGCCGTGACCTTGCGGCCGAGGCCCGGGTCGCCGGCCACGACCCGGGCCCGGCAGAGCGCCATATGCTCCCAGGTCTCGGCCTCGCCGGCGTGGTAGCGGCGGAACGCGGCGAGCGACACCGCGACCGGGCCCTTGCTGCCCGATGGCCGAAGCCGGAGATCGACCTGATAGAGCTGCCCGCGCCGCGTCGGTGCCGTCAGCGCACTGACGAGACGCTGCGTCATGCGCGCGAACCATTCCGAGCCGTACAGCGGCACCGGGCCGTCCGACTGCTCTCCAATTTCAGGCTGATCGTAGACCACGATCAGATCGAGATCGGAGTTCGGCGTCATCTCGCCGCCGCCGAGCTTGCCCAGGCCCAGCACCACTGCCTCGGCGCCCGGGACGAGCCCGTGGCGCTGCGCCAGATCGCTCCTGACCCGCTCCAGCGAGGCGCCGATGACCGCGGCGGCGATCGCTGCGTAATGTTCGCCCGCCCTCTCCAGCGGCACGATTCCCGATAGCGCCCGGGCGCCGACGAGGAACGTCTCGGCCCTGGCGAGGTCGCGCGCGGTGTCGAGGAACTCCTCCTGGCCCGGCTGGCGGCGCAGTCGATCCCGGATGCGGCGGTCGAGTTCGGCGTCGGTGGGCGGGCGGGCGAACTCCGGATCGATGACGGCATCCAGCACGTGCGGCCGCTGCGCCACGACTTCGGCCAAGAGCGGCGCGCTGCCGAAGATCTCCGCGAACAGCGCCCGCAGCGCGTCGTTCGAGCGCAGGATGATGAAGAGCTCCACCACCGCCGGCATGCGCGACAGGGCCTCGTCGAAGGCGATCAGGCCGCCGTCGGGGTCGCCCGAGCGCCCGAAGGCTTCGAGCAGCGCCGGCAGGAGTTCGGTGAGTGCCTCGCGGGCGCGCTGGCTGGAGATCGCCGCGCGCCGGCCGAAATGCCAGCCGCGAACCATCTCCGCCACCATCTCGGGGCGGCGAAAGCCCAGGCGCCCCAGCGTCTCGAGCGTTTCCGGATCATCCGTGACGCCGGTGAAGACGAGGCTGCCCGTTCCGGCAGAGAGACCCGGCGCGTCCTCGAACAGTCGCGCGTAATGCGCCTCCACCCGACGCATGTGCTGAACGAGCCGCTTGCGGAAGGCAGCCGGCGTCAGTCCCATGAAGCCGGCGAACCGGTCCACCCCGGACGGGTCGGTCGGCAGACGCTGCGTCTGCTCGTCGTTGACCATCTGCAGTCGGTGCTCCACGGCGCGCAGGAAACGATAGGCGTCCGAGAGGTCGCGCACTGCGTCCTCGCCGATCCAGCCGTCGGCGCGCAGCGCCGGCAGCATGTCGAGCGTGCGGGGCAGCCGCAGCTGCGGCCGGCGGCCGCCGAACACGAGCTGTTGGGTCTGGACGAAGAACTCGATCTCCCGGATTCCGCCACGGCCGAGCTTCACGTCATGGCCTTCGACCGCGACGACGTCGTGGCCCTTGTGGGCATAGATCTGCCGCTTCATCGCGTGGATGTCGGCGATCGCCGCGTAATCGAAGTACTTGCGCCAGATGAACGGCTGGAGCGCCCCGAGCAGCGCCTCGCCGACGGCGCGGTCGCCGGCCACCGGTCGCGCCTTGATCAGCGCCGCGCGCTCCCAGTTCTGGCCGACTGTCTCATAATAGGCGAGCGCAGCCGGCAGCGCGACCACCACCGCGGTCGAGGCGGGATCGGGCCGCAACCGGAGGTCGACACGGAAGACGTAGCCGTCGGCGGTGCGTTCCTGGAGCAGCCGCACGAGCGTCTTCGCCACGCCGACGTAGACCGCCTGGGGCTCCTGGCCGGGCGCCACCGGCGCGCGCTCCGGATCGAAGAACAGCGTCAGGTCGATGTCGCTGGAATAGTTGAGTTCCCCGGCGCCGTGCTTGCCGAGCGCCAGCACGACGAGGCCGCAGCCGGTCTCGAAAAGGGTCGGCTCGGCCGGTCCGAACTGTCCCCGCTCCAACGCGTCGCCGAGCGCGGTCCGGAGCGCCAGTGCCACCGCACGGTCGGCGAAGGCGGTCAGGGCCGCCGTCACCTTCTCGACGCCCCAGAGCCCGCCGAGATCGGCAAAGGCCACCAGGAGGGCGACCTCGGCGCGGGCCCGGCGGAGGTCCGCCATCATCTGGCCGACGTCCGGCGCCGCGCTCCTGTCGAGCCCGGCCAGCACGGCCGCCAGCGCCGCCTCGGGGCCGATGCGCAGAATGCGCGAAAGCCGGCCGGTATCATGGGTCGCGAGGCGCCAGAGAAACGGGGACTGCTCGGCCATCCCGGCGAGAGTGGCGATCTGCGGCGGACTGGCAGCCAAATCGAGCGTCGCCGCGAGCGCTTCGGCCAGCCGGCGGCTCGCCACGCCGGCCCGTGGCAGCGGCAGCGCACCTTTCACGGCGCCCCTGCTCATCGTGACCCCGGTCATGGCGACACCGTCGCGGGCAGGGTGATGACCGCGCGCAATCCGGGCCGACCGTCCTCGAAGGTGAGGTGTCCGCCGTGCAGGCGCGCGATGGCGGCAACCAGGCTGAGCCCCAGCCCGGAGCCCGGCTTGCCGCGGCTGGCATCGAGACGGACGAAGCGCTCTGCCACGCGGATACGGTCCGCCTCGGGGATGCCCTCTCCGGCGTCCGCCACGACCAGCCGGATGCGGTCGCCGGTGCGCTCGGCGCCGAGCGTGACGCGCCCCGCGGGTTGCGCCCCGGCGGAACGGGCGGGAACGCCGTATTTCAGGGCGTTGTCGATCAGGTTGGCGATAGCCTGGCCGAGGAGTTCCCGGTTCGCCCGGGCAAAGAGCGGCGCCGGCTTCGCCATCACGAGTTCGGCGCCGGCCTCTTCCGCAGCCGGTTCGTAGAGCTCGCCGACGTCGGTCAGGACCTCGCCGACGTCGCACTCGGTGAAGCCCTCCGTGCTGTTGCCGGCCTCGGCGCGGGCGATCATCAGCAGCGCGTCGAAGGTGCGGATCAGGCCGTCCGATTCCTCGATCGTGCGCTCCAGCGCGGCGCGGTACTCGTCCGGCGTCGTGGCCGTGCGCAGCGCCTGTTCGGCGCTGTTCTTGAGGCGCGTCAGCGGCGTCTTGAGGTCATGCGCGATGTTGTCGGAAACCTCCTTCATACCGCGCATCAGCTCGCCGATGCGCTCCAGCATGGCGTTGAGGTTCTGCGCCAGCCGATCGAGTTCGTCGTTGCTGCCGACGACCGGCAGCCGGCCGGCGAGGTCGCCGGCCATGATCCGTTTCGTCGTCTCGGTCATGCCGTCGATCCGGCGCAGCACGCGCCGCGCCACGAGCAGTGCGCCGACGAGGCCGACGAACAGGATGAGCGCTAGCGACAGGCGCGACGCGCGGCGGATCACGATCTCGAGCCGCCGCCGTTCCTCCAGATCGCGGCCGACCAGCAGCTTGAAGCCGCCCGGAAGGAAGAACACGCGGGCGAGGCTCTGCTGGGGAACCGGGCCGCTCTCATCGAGCCGCTGGTAGGGCGTCTCGCGGGTACCGGGCCTCGCCATCACGTCGGGCGGCAGGCCGGAGACGTTCCCGGCGATCTGCTGGCCCAGCGGCCCCTGAACGCTGTAGAGGAAGGCTCCCGGCTGCCGCGCGCGCCGGTCGACGACGGCGACGAGCCGCGGGATACCGCCCGCCCGATACTGCTCGGACAGGCCGTTCACCTCAGCCTCCAGCGTCTCGACGATCTGCGCTTCCAGCAGCCGCCGGGCGCTGATCGAGACGTAGCCGAGGATCAGCGCCGCGAAGAGCGCGAAGACGACGAGGAACACCGCCGACAGCTTGAACGCCGTCGTTCTGACGAGCCTAGCGAGCGCCTTCACGGACCATGTATCCCGCCCCGCGGATGGTGTGGAGCAGCGGCCGCGCGAAATCGCGATCGATTTTCGAGCGCAGCCGCGAGA
>CAZVMY010000098.1:0-8591 GCA_964628955.1 uncultured Methylocystis sp. | reverse complement strand
GGCGACGCCGTCGGCGATCTGACCCTTGTCGGACCCGGCGCCGGCGGTACGGCCACCGCATCGGCCGTCGTGGCGGACCTCGCCGACATCGCGCGCGGCCGTCGCGCGTTTACGTTCGGGCGTCCTGCCGCGAGCCTCGAGCGTGCGGAACGCGCGCCGATGCAGCGTCACGAAGGCGGCTATTACGTTCGCCTGCAGGTGCTCGACCGCCCGGGCGCCGCGGCGACGATCGCGACACGGATGGCGGAACGCGGCATTTCCCTTGAAAGCATCCTGCAGAAGGGCGAGCGCCGGTCCGCGGCCGTGCTGCCGATCCCGGCTCCCTCGGCGCCGGCCGTCGCAGTCCCCGTCATCCTCATCACCTATGCCACGACCGAAATGATGATCCGTGCCGCGGTCGCCGCGATCGCCGAAGACGGCGTCCTCGACGGCCCGCCGCAGGTGATCCGGATCGAACGCGCCTGAGGCGTTCAAATCTGCGCGATCGCAGACGCGCGTGCTCGGGAAAGTCGAATTCACCTTACCCTTGGTTAAGCGGAGGTCTTTATACAACCGCCGGACTGGCGGGGAGGATGGGGCTTGGCCGGAGGATTTTCAGCGCTGCTCGATGAGGCTGTCTCCGTGCCGCTGGCGGCCGCGTTCGGCGGGCTGGCGCTTGCAGCCACCGCGCTCCTGCATCTGGCGCCCCGTCCCGGGGTGGATCTTGCGCTGGTGCTTCTGCCGCATCAGCAGCCGTTGGCGGCGATAGGGGACATGGCGCACGCCGGCGGCGGCCTGATCCGGACGGCCGCCGAGGGCAGGGTCCTGATCATGCGCGACCTCGGGGATCGCCTTGCCGCGAACCTCCGGCAGCGGGGCTACTGGGCCGTGTTCGCCCTCCCGCGCGCAGACGATTGCGGCGCGGCCCCGCCCCGGCTCGGCCCGACACCGTCCATCGTGCCGCTTCTCGCTCTGACCAGCAGCCTGAGAGGTCGCCGAAAATGACCAAGATCGACTCCCTTCGCCGTTCGGTTGCAGGCCCGTTTCTGACCTTGATCATCATCGGCGGCGTGATTGCGGCTGCCGTCGCGGCCGCGCGCGGGCAGGACAGCGCCACCGCGATCGGCCTCGTCGCGCTGACTCTGGTTCTCGTCTCCGCCGGTCTCGTCCGGATCGGCCCGGCGCTGGCCCTGACGCGCTACTGCATGTCGGTTGCGCTCGTCGCCCAGATCGCGCTGCTTCTGCTGGCCACGCGCGAGCATCCCTTCCAGATGGACGTGCACATGGCCTTCTTCGCGGCTCTCGCCATCACGGCGATCTGGCGCTGCTGGAAGACGATCATCGTCGCCGCCAGTTTCATCGCGCTGCATCACCTGGTTCTGAACGTCCTGCTGCCGGCGGCAGTCTTTCCGGACGGCGCGGATTTCGCCCGCGTGCTGCTGCATGCGGCGATCGTCGTGATCCAGGCCGGCGCGCTCGTCTGGTTCTGCCGCACGCTGTTTGGCGAAATCGATGCCCTCGCGACATCGTTCGAATCCATCGCGCGGCTCAACGCCGAGAACGCTTCGCGCGCCAGCGCGGAACGGGAGGCCGCCCGCATCGATGCCGAACGCCGGAGTTTTCTCGACCGCGAGATCGAGGCGTTTCGCTCGACCGCGCAAGAGACGGCCGGCAGGGTTGGCGGCAGCGTCGGAGCGATCACGGCGGCAGCCGACAATCTCAGTGCTATTGCCGACGACACGCTGGGCCGGGCGAGGCAGGCCACCGCCGAATCGCAGGAGGTTGCGCAGACGGTGCGCTCCTTCGCGGCCGGCGTGCAGGATCTCGTAGGCTCCATCGACGCGATCGGCGAACGGATGCGCCGCGCCAGCGACACCGTCGAACGCTCGAGCGCCGACACCGCGGCGGCGCGCGAACGCATGTCCGACCTCTCGGCGCTTACCGCGGACATCGGCGCCGTCGTCGACCTGATCCGGTCGATCGCCGCGCAGACCAACCTGCTCGCCCTGAACGCGACGATCGAGGCGGCGAGGGCCGGAGAGGCCGGCCGAGGTTTCGCGGTAGTCGCCGCCGAAGTAAAGGATCTCGCCGTGCAGACCGCCGAGGCCACCGGCCGCATCGGACGCACGATCGGCGCCGTGCAGGGCGCGGTTTCGGATATGGCCGGGTCGATCGAGGCCATCGCTGGCCAGATGACTGCCCTCGACCTCGTGGCACGCGACGTCGCTGTGAGCCTCGAACATCAGACGACGGTCACGGGCAGCATCTCGGACCGGGCACGGGCCGCCGCCGGACTCGCCGCCGGATCGAGCGCGGCCATGCAGCAGGTCCTGACGATGGCCGACCGGACACGGCAGGCGAGTGACGCGTTTCGGGCCAGCGCCGCGGAAGTGGACGCGACCAGTGCCGACCTGACCCGCCAGGTGACGACGCTCCTCGGCCGGATCGCTGCCTGAAGAGCCGACCCCAAGTCCGGGGCATGCTCGACTTTCGGGGGATGACGGTGCATGACGGCCGCAGTTCCAAAGCCGGACGCGCGCCGCCATGACCGATCTCGTCGTCACCGAAAACCAGATCATCGAGCGCATCCTCACCATGGAACTCACGCGCGTCACGGAACGCGCGGCGGTCGCCTCGGCGCGCTGGCGTGGTCGCGGTGACGAGAAGGCCGCCGATCAGGCGGCGGTCGACGCGATGCGCCGCGAACTCAACCGGCTACCGATCGACGGCGAGGTGGTGATCGGCGAAGGCGAGCGCGACGAGGCGCCGATGCTGTTCATCGGCGAAAAGGTCGGCACGCGCATGGGACCGAAGGTCGACATCGCCGTCGACCCCCTCGAAGGCACAACGCTCTGCGCCAAGGACATGCCGGGCTCGATCGCGGTGATGGCGATGGCCCAGGCCGGGACGCTCCTGAACGCGCCGGACGTCTACATGGAGAAGATCGCGATCGGACCCGGATATACGAAGGGCATCGTCGATCTGGACGCGACGCCCGAAGACAACATCATGGCGATCGCCCGCGCCAAGGGCGTCCCGCCCGGTGAGGTTACGGCGCTGGTCATGGACCGGCCCCGGCATGCGGGGCTCATCGAGAAGCTCCGCGCCATCGGCGTCTCGATCCGGCTGATCACCGACGGCGACGTGGTCGGCGTGATCCAGACCACCCAGACGGAGCTGACGGGCGTCGACATCTACATGGGGATCGGTGGAGCACCCGAAGGCGTGCTCGCGGCCGGCGCGCTGCGCTGCGTCGGCGGCCAGATGCAGGGCCGGCTCATTCTCGATACCGACGCCAAGCGCGAGCGCGCCCTGAAGATGGGCGTGCGCGTGCCGGACAAGAAATATGATCTCGCAGAACTCGCGTCGGGCGACGTCGTGGTCGCGGCGACCGGCGTGACCGACGGCGCGCTGATCAAGGGCGTCCGGTTCCACGGCAGCATCGTCGAGACCGAGACGATCATCTACCGCTCGAACACGGGCACGGTCCGTCGCATCCAGGGCGAACACCGCGACCTGACCAAGTTCCACATGGGATGACCGGCAGGGTCCGCCGGGCATCATGAGCCGGCTCGCGCTCTTCGGTGTCGAGCGCTCGGCTCTCGGCCAGCGCTGGGAGGATCGGCTGGACGACGCAGGCGACCGGTCTGCGCGGGCCATAGCGCAGACGACAGGCCTGCCCGACACGCTCGCGCGCCTGCTCGCGGGACGTGGAGTGGCCGTATCGGACGTGACGCGCCACCTCGATCCGACCATTCGTGGGCTGATGCCCGATCCTTCCGGACTCGTCGGCATGGATGCGGCCGCCGAACGTCTGGCGCGCGCCGTCCGGCGCCGGGAAGAGGTCGCGATCTTCGGTGATTACGACGTGGACGGTGCCACCTCGGCGGCGCTGCTGGGGCATTACCTTCGCGCCCACGGCGTGCCGTTCCGGATCCATATCCCGGACCGCATCACCGAGGGCTATGGACCCAACGTGGATGCGATCGCAGCGCTGGCGGAGGCGGGCGCCACCCTGCTCGTAGCGGTCGATTGCGGCACGAGCAGCCACGCGCCATTCGAGGAGGCGCGTCGGCGCGGGATGGACGTGGTGGTGCTGGATCACCATCAGGCGCCGGCCGATCTGCCCGCCGTCACCGCGCTGGTGAACCCGAACCGCCAGGACGACCTTTCGGGACTGGGCCATCTCGCCGCCTGTGGTGTCGTGTTCATGGCCCTGGTGGCACTCAATCGCCAGTTGCGCCGCGAAGGTGCTTTCGCGACCGCGCCCGAGCCGGACCTGCTTTCGTTGCTCGATCTCGTGGCCCTGGGGACCGTGGCCGACGTCGTGCCGCTGACCGGTCTCAACCGCGCCTTCGTGCGGCAGGGCCTCCAGGTGATGCGCGGCCGAAGCCGCGTCGGCCTCGCCGCACTGATGGACGCCGCCGGCCTCCGCGACCGGCTGGAAGCCCACCATCTGGGGTTCCTGCTCGGACCGCGCATCAATGCCGGCGGCCGGATCGGCGACGCGACGCTCGGCGCCAGACTGCTGCTGCTCGACGACCAGGCCGAGGCCGAGCGCCTCGCCATCCAGCTCGATCGCCTCAATCGTGAACGTCAGGTGATCGAGCAGCAGATGCTGCTGGAGGCGGAGGCCGAAGCCGATGCGGGATTCGATGGAACGGGATCGGTGCTGGTGGGAGCCGCCGGCTGGCATCCGGGTGTCGTCGGTCTGGTGGCCGCGCGGCTCAAGGAGCGGCTGCGCCAGCCCGCGTTCGCGATCGCGTGGAGCGGCGAGGACCCCGACGCGTCGGGCACGGGATCGGCCCGTTCGGTGCCGGGCGTCGACGTCGGCCGGATCGTGCGCGCCGCGGTCGAGGCCGGGCTCGCCTCCAAGGGCGGCGGACATGCGATGGCCGCGGGCGTGACCCTGCGCCGGCGGGATTTCGCGGCCTTCGGCGCGTTCGTCCGCGAGAACGTCGCGGCGGCGCTGAACGGCAGCGCGGACGTCCCGGTGCTCTCCATCGATGCCACGCTGACCGCCGGGGCGGCCACACCTGCGCTGGCCACCGCCTTCGAAAGGGCCGGACCGTTCGGGCAGGGCAATCCCGAACCCCTGTTCGCGCTGGGCTTCCATCGCGTGACGGACCTGGTCCCGGTCGGCGATCAGCATTTCCGGGTGACGCTTGCGGCCGGCGACGGAAGCACGCTGGGCGCCATGGCGTTCCGCAGCGCCGGCCAGCCACTCGGTCTCGCCCTGACGGCGCTGCGCGGGCAGCCGGTCCACGCGGCCGGAACCATGATGGTCGACCGCTGGGGCGGGCGGGAGCGCGTCTCGCTCCGCCTCGTCGACGTGGCACCCGCGTCCGCCTGAGGTGGAAATCCCCGGCAGCGGCCGACGACCCCGTTGCCGTCCCGCGCGCGCCGCCCTATAGGACGTTTCAGGACGGCGGCGCCGTTCGGCGCCCTTCGTCTATCGGTTAGGACGGCAGCCTTTCACGTTGCAGAGGCGGGTTCGACTCCCGCAGGGCGCGCCATTGCCCGAACAGGATTGGGCACACCCGTGTCTTCCGGCTTCGTTGCTGAACGCCTTGCCGAGACGGCAAACGCCCGGGCTCGGGGTGTCATCGGACGGACTGCATCGTCAGTGAAATAACCGCTGCGTCTCGCAGAGGGCGGCCTCGCATGTCGCTGCGGCCAATCCTGACGCACCGCGGATCGGATCGCGGCCCCGAACTCGACGGCGCACACGGACCACCCCGCCGCGTTCCGATCAAAAATCCGTGAGATCAGGATTGAACGGCGCCGTCATGGAGAAATGTGATTTGGCATTGTATGGCCTGGGTCAACGCAGAATCGTCACTCGGGGTCATTCTCATGCTGAGCCGCCGTCTTTTCGTCACCGCCCTGGGCGCTGGTGCCCTGTCTCTGAGCCAGTTCGACGTCGCCGAAGCCGCAGGTCCTACGATCTACGATGCCGCCGCCTTCGACGCCGCCGTCAAGTCGGGCAAGCCGGTCCTACTCGACATCTGGGCCTCGTGGTGCCCGGTCTGCAAGGTCCAGGAACCGATCCTGACGGACCTGTTGAAGCAGAACCGCTTCGAGGCATTCTCCTTCTTCCAGGCCGACTTCGACACCGAGAAGGCGTTGCTGCGCACCTACGGCATCAGGCAGCAGAGCACGCTCGTCCTCATCAAGGACGGCCGCGAAGTCGCCCGGTCGGTTGGTGACACCGACCGTAATTCGATCGAGGCCATGTTGGCCAAAGCGGTCTGAGGCTCTCCATGCTCGCGACGATCGGCCTTGCGCTCATCGCCGGCGTCTTGTCCGTGCTGTCGCCTTGCGTGCTGCCGCTGCTGCCGATCGTGCTCGGCTCGGCGGTCTCCGAGCACCGTTTCGGGCCGCTGGCGCTGGCGGCCGGACTGACGCTCTCGTTCACGGTCATCGGCCTGTTCGTGGCCACGATCGGCTTCGCCGTCGGGCTCGACACGGACGTCTTCCGGACCGCGGCAGCGGTCCTGCTGATCGGTATCGGCGTCGTCCTGCTGCTCCCGCAGTTGCAGATGCGGCTCGCCGTGGCGGCGGGTCCGGTCGGCGGCTGGACCGAGCAGCGGTTCGGCGGCTTCTCGACCGGGGGATTGTCCGGGCAGTTCGGCGTCGGGTTGCTGCTGGGCGCAGTGTGGAGCCCGTGCGTCGGGCCGACGCTGGGGGCCGCCTCGGTACTCGCGGCGCAGGGCGAGAACCTGGGCGCCGTCGCGCTGACCATGCTCGCTTTCGGTCTCGGGGCCGGTCTCCCGCTTGTCATTCTCGGCATGCTCTCGCGCGAGCGGCTGATGCAGCTGCGCAATCGCCTGCTGTCGGCCGGCAAGCAGGCCAAGGCGATGCTCGGCGGGCTGCTGGTCGGGGTTGGTCTGCTGATCGTGTCGGGGTTCGACAAGGTGATCGAGACGGCTCTCGTCAAGGCCTCGCCCGAGTGGCTGACCACGCTGACGACGCGGTTCTGACGGCCTACGTCATTCGAACCCGTAGGTGATGCCCGCGAGAACCGTGAAGGTCGCCGGGCTGCCGGGTGGCGCGGCCGGGAACGGCGCCGCCCGCCGCACCATGTCGAGCGCCGCCTGATCGAGGACCGGCTTGCCGGAACGGCCCTCGATCGAAACGGCGCGGAGGTTGCCGCTCCGGTCGATCGTCAGGCTGACGACGGTGCGGCCGGCGAGGCCGGCAGACCGCGCCGCGTCCGGAAAAACCCTGAACCGGGACAGATGGGCGAGGACCCGGCTGCGATAGGTCTCGCGCAGGCCCTCCCCGGTCAGGGGAGTCGCGCTGGATGCCGGAGCGGGGCGCGGCTCCGGTTGCCATAGCTGCGGCTGCCACGACTCCGGTTGCCATCTCGGTGCGGCGCGGGGCAGGGCAAGCGTCGCGAACGTGGGCAGCCTCGGTGAGATGGTGGACGCCTGTTCCAGCGGTTCGGCGTCGGGCTCGGGATCGGATGGGACGACTGCCGCCGATTGCTGGTTCGCCGGATCCTGCTTTGCCACGTCCTGCTTTGCCGGCTCGCCGTTTGCGACCTCGGGTTGGACAGGGCGCCCGGGCGCGTCCGGTGCGGCGCCGACCGTCGGCGCGCCAGCCTCGGCAGAGGTTTTCTCGTCGATCGCCGCGTCGGCGGAGGGCAGGGCATCCGGCTCGGCCGACGTTCCGCGGCCTTGTACCGCCTGAACGTCTTCCTCGGCCTGCGCAGCCGGCTCGGGCAGAGGCGTCTCGGCAGTCTTCTCGGCAGCCTGTGCAGCGTCCGCGGTCTTCGCGGCTTCCTCCGTCTCGGCAACCTGCGCAGCCGCAGCCGGCCCCGCCGGCGGCTCGATCACGACCTCGACCGGGATCGCCTCGGCCGAAGCCGGCGCCGGATCGGGACGCATGACCGACCACGGCCCGAAGGCGGCGACGAGGATGGCCGCATGCAGCGCGATCGACATGATCGGCCCGCGCCATGCGTCCTGCCGGGGAGGCGGAGCAATCATGCCGTCCCGCGGATCAGCCCATGCCGGTTCTTCGCCGGCGGGATCCGGTTTCATGGTGCCTGACTCCTCGAGGCCCGGCATCGCGCGGCCCGGACCAACGGTGATGAACCTCGCATTCCTCGTACTGCCATTCCGATCGGCGCCTCCGATACGCGCCGTGTCGCGCCGAATGCTTTCGGAGATGTACAGGGCGCGCCCGCCGTCGTCACGATCGCGCCGGCCGACCGGCGGATTGTTGAAGCGACCGCGCGAACACAATTTGGCTCAATTCTTGTCGCTTAACCGATCGTAACGTTAACGGGAGGCGAGTCGCAATCTTCTAAGATATTCGAAGGGGGAGAATAGCTTTGTATTCAGTCATTTAAGTACAATTTGGGCCACCCGGGACATTGATCGCCGCTTTTTCAACGGCATACCCGGTCAGAGCTGCCCAGCCGTCGCATCGATAACCTTAATTCTCGGCTTTTCGAAGGAGGCGCCGACCGTAGCTTCAATTCTACGGAGCTCTTAAAATTTGAACGATTGTCGGAAGCCCGACTTATGGATTTCCATCTAATTTTTTAACCGCAGGGCATTCGGGGAGATAAAAAAGTGCCTCAATTCGACATCAACTCCAAT
>CAZVMY010000097.1:0-8648 GCA_964628955.1 uncultured Methylocystis sp. | reverse complement strand
GCTGTGCATAGGAATTATAGCCGTCGATGTTGCCCCCGAAGACCAGCCCGCCCTTGTCGGACTGGCTGACGTAGAAATGCCCGGCTCCGAAGGTGATCACCTGATCGACCAGCGGCTTCACGCCTTCCGAGACGAAGGCCTGGAGCACGTGGCTCTCGATCGGCAGTCGCAGGCCGGCGAGGCTGGTCAGCCGCGTCGTCGAGCCCGCGACGCAGATGCCGACCTTGTTGGCGCGGATCGGGCCGCGGCTCGTTTCCACGCCCATGACCCGGCCGTTCGAGATACGGAAGCCGGTCACCTCGCAGTTCTGCACGACATCCGCGCCGCGCCGGTCGGCCGCGCGCGCATAGCCCCAGGCGACAGCATCGTGCCGGACGGTGCCGCCGCGCCGCTGGACCAGCGCGCCCCGCACCGGAAAGCGGGCGTTGTCGTAGTCGAGACAGGGAATTTCGCGCCGCAGCGCCGCCCGGTCCAGAAGCGCGCAATCGACGCCGTGCAGCCGCATGGCGTTGCCGCGCCGGGCATACTGGTCGCGCTGGCCGTCCGAATGATAGACGTTGAAGACGCCGCGCTGGCTGACCATCGCGTTGTAGTTGATGTCCTGTTCCAGCCCCTCCCAGAGCTTCAGGGAATGCTCGTAAAACGGGATGTTGGCGGCCGAGCCGTAGTTCGAGCGGATGATCGTCGTGTTGCGCCCGACGTTGCCGGAGCCGATATGGCTCTTCTCCAGTACCGCGACATCGGTGATGCCGTGCTCCCTAGCGAGGTAATAGGCCGTCGCGAGACCATGCCCGCCGCCGCCGACGATCACGACGTCGTATTCGCTCTTCGGCGCCGCATCGCGCCAGACCGGCCGCCAGTGCCGGTTGCCGGTCACGGCATGTCGGAGAAGGGAAAAGGCGGAATAGGTCATCGGCGCGCGCGAGTTTCGTCGAGACCGGCGATGCCGTCCAGCCGCTTGAGACGTTCAGAGATAAGGGACAGCCACAAGGTCAGCCGCTTCCCTCCCCCGCGAACGCGGGGAGGGTGAGGGAGGGGGCGGTTCAGGAAAGGCATCGCCCCCGTGGCCGGCTTCCCCCCACCCTCACCCGCCCCGCGAGGGGGCGGGAGGCGGACAACATCGCGCTCTGCCGACTGCCGACTGCCTACTCCCCATTCCCCTACCCCAGCCCCGGCCCCCAGGTATCCGAGAGCGTATGCCCCTCCGGAAACGGGTCCGTCGGATCGAGCAGCAGTTGCCCGCTGCCGTAGACCCAGCCGCGGCCGGAGATGCGCGGATGGACGACCGGGGCCCTGGCGTGCGCCTCGACACGAGCGATCTCGGCATCGAAACGGCCGCCGACGATGGAGCGTGCCACCAGACGATCACCAGCCTTCGCCTCGCCGCGCGCGACCATCACGGAGAGGCGGGCCGAGGTGCCCGTGCCGCAGGGCGAGCGGTCGATGCGGCCGGGCCAGAGCACCGTCGCGTTCAGCATCTCGCTCCGCGTCTCGTCCCAGCCGCGGAACATCACGTAGCTGATCCCCGCGATACCGGGTTCGTCGGGGTGGCGGACATCGAGCCGGCGGTTGGCTTCCGCGAGAAGCTCGATCCCCGCCGCTACCAGCCCGCGCGCATGCTCCGGGCGGATCGTCAGGCCGATGCGTTCGACGTCGACCAGCAGGTAGAAGATGCCGCCATAGGCGACATCGCCGGTCACGCGGCCGAAACCCGGCGTCTCCAGCACGACATCGAGTTCGAGCGCGAAGCAGGGCGGCATGTCGAGCGTCACGCGCTCGCAGCGCCCGTCGCGGCAGGCGGCACCCGCGATCACCAGCCCGGCCGGCGTGTCCAGCCGGACCACCGTCTCGGGCTCGACCATCGGCACCGCGCCGCTTTCGAGAAGCGCCGTCGTCACGCAGATCGCGTTCGAGCCCGACATCGCGTGCGCGCGGTCGATCTGGAGCACCAGGAAGGCCGCATCGGCGTCTGGCCGCGTCGGCGGCAGCAGCAGATTGGTCGACATCTGCGCCGACGCCCGCGGCTCGCTGACGAGCAGCCGGCGGAGCCCCGCGCCCGCCTCGTTCATGTGGCGCATCTTCTCGACCATCGTCCGACCGGGAATCGCGGGGATTCCGGCGGTCACGACACGGCCGATCTCGCCTTCGGCATGAACGTCGATGATCGTGAAGTGGTGGCGGCTGCGCATGGGTCCCCTCGCCGCTCAGCGGAGCACGCGGTCGGCCTCGGCGATGGCGCAGAACACGTGATAGAATGTACTCGCCGGCATGTCGGTGCTGATCAGGCGGCCCGCGCCGTCGTACTGATCGACCCAGCCGCCGGCGACCGGGCTCCCCTCGCCTTTCGGCTGCAGGTAGTGATTGCGCAGCGCCAACAGCACCTCTTCGGCGCGAGGCCGCGCATCTGCGGCGCCGACCTCTGCCTCGGCGATCCAGGCCTTGGCCAGTTCCGTCTGCGGCCAGCAGCGGCGTGTCGCCCGCCGCGGCCTTCCGGACCTGTCGGTCTCGTCGATGAGGAAGCCGGTGCCGGCTTCGGCGGTCGGCAGGATCGTGTCGAGCAGGCGCCGCGGCAGCGACGAGCGCGGCAGGCCGGCGAGCCGGTCATGACGGCGCAGCAGCCAGGTCCACTCGACCATGTGCCCGGGCTCGACGACGTCGCCGTCCGGGCCGGGCAGCGGCGCCCAGTCCTGCGTGAACAATTCGCCGAGTGTCCCGCTCGCCGGGTCGACGAACTGGTCTTCGAACAGGCGGCGCAGCATCGCCGCCCGTGCCAGCGCGTCGGGATGCCCGATCGTCTCGTGCAGCGCGAGCATCGCCTCGAACAGGTGCATCTGCGGGTTCTGTCGGCGCGGCAATATATGCGGCACGCCTTCGAGCACCGAGCCATCCGGTTCAGAAAGCGTCTGCTCGACGAAGGCGAGCGTCTCGTCGAACAGCGCCCGCACGTCTGCGCCGCCCCCGGCCTTCAGCAGCCAGCCCAGCCCGAGCAGGATGAAGGCGTGATCGTAGCTGTCGCGCCGCGCATCGTGCACACTTCCGTCGGGCTTGAGCAGATGCACGAATCCCGGTCTGCCATCGGGCGACCGCGCGCGATCGCGCAACTGCCGGAAGCCGTGCATGGCAACCTCGACGCCGGCGGGATACCAGCCGAGGCAGGCCGCCTGGGCATAGACGTAGACCTGCCGCGCCTGCACGCGCACGCGACGGATTGCGGCCTCGTCCGGCCGTCCGTCCGGCCAGAGCCGCTCGTGGAAGCCGCCCGCCGGATCGCGGCCGGCCGTCGCCCAGAGCGGCAGCGCCGCATCGCGGCACCAGCCCACGAGATCCCTGACGATCGAGCTCATTCGTCGGACAACGCCTGGTCGATGGCCTTCCGGCACTCGATCAGTTCGAAGAGCGCGGCCTGAAGCCTGCGACGATCCTCGATCGAAAGAGCGCGCGGGTCCGAAGACGGCCGCTCGACCGCCCGTTCCTCCGGCTCGGTCGTCGGGGCCGCGCGAGCCGGCCGCGGCGCGCGGCGGGCGGGAACGGCAGGCCGGTCGAGGCGGGCCACCGGCAGGACCGGCGCATCCTCTCCGGTCTCGCCGGCAGCGGGATTACGCCAGGCAGACGCCACGAAGCGCACGCCCTGGTCCTTGATGATGCGTTGCACACCCTTGATCGTGTAGCCCTCGGCGTACAGCAGATGCTGGATGCCGCGCAGGAGCTGCACGTCGTCGGGCCGATAGTAGCGCCGGCCGCCACCGCGCTTCAGCGGTTTGATCTGGGCGAACTTGGTTTCCCAGAAGCGCAGCACGTGCTGCGGCACGTCGAGTTCCAACGCGGCCTCGGAAAATGGTAGGAACGCGTCTGGCGCCTTGTCGAGCACGAGTCCCGGTCCCGCGACTCAGCAGGCAGCGAGGACGGCTGATCGGCGGCGCGACCGAGGGAGGATGGCCCCCACGATCAGTCGTCCTCGTCCGCGACGGTCTCGCCGTTGATCCGGGCCTTGAGCACGTTCGACGGCTTGAAGACCATGACCCGACGCGGCGTGATCGGAACCTCGACGCCGGTCTTCGGATTGCGACCGATCCGCTCGCCCTTGGCGCGGACCACGAAGGAGCCGAAAGATGAGAGCTTCACGGTCTCCCCGCGCTCCAGAACGTCCGAAATCTCCTTCAGCAGCAGTTCGACCAGCGCCGCCGATTCGGTCCGAGACAGCCCCACGCGCTGGTACACGCTCTCGGAAAGATCAGCTCGTGTGATGGTTCGCGACGACACCGAGGGCTCATCCTCAACAAAAGATTCAATGACAGGCGCGTGAGAAATCGATTCACGGGCCTCGGAAACCGAGTCCGGCAACGCAACTATGTACCTGATAGATCGAAGATATTGCCGCAGGCTGCCCGGGTCAACGAAAAAAGTCGCCTGAACGCACGCAAGCGTTACCAGCGCAGCAGCACCGAACCCCAGGTGAACCCGCCGCCCATCGCCTCCAGCAGGACGAGATCGCCCTCGCGGATGCGCCCGTCCCTGACGGCGACGTCGAGCGCGAGCGGCACGGACGCGGCCGAGGTGTTGCCATGCCGGTCCACGGTGATGACGACCTTTTCCGGTGCGATCCGCAGCTTCTCGGCCGACGCGTCGATGATGCGCTTGTTGGCCTGGTGCGGCACGAACCAGTCGATGTCGTCCGAACTGGTGCCGGTCGCAACATAGGCGGCCTCGATCACGTCCGTGATCATCCCCACGGCGTGCTTGAAGACGTCCCGGCCGAGCATACGCAGATGCCCGGTCGTCTGCGTCATCGAGGGGCCGCCATCGACGTAGAGCTTCTCCCGGTGCCGGCCGTCGGAGCGCAGATGCGCGGTCAGGATGCCGCGATCCGCGCTCGTCCCCCCGCCTTCGATCGTTTCCAGGACCACCGCGCCGGCTCCGTCGCCGAACAGGACGCAGGTCGTCCGATCATCCCAGTCGAGGATGCGCGAGAACGTCTCGGCGCCGATCACCAGCGCCCGGGTGTGGGCGCCGCCGGTGAGCATCTTGTCGGCGACCGAGAGCGCATAGACGAAGCCGGAGCAGACCGCCTGGATGTCGAAGGCGGCGCCATGGAGGATGCCGAGGGCGGCCTGCACCTGCGTCGCCGTCGCGGGGAACGTGTAGTCCGGCGTGGCGGTGGCGAGCACGATCAGGTCGATGGCGCCAGGCTCCAGTCCGGCACTCTCGAGCGCTCGACGCGCGGCCTCGGTGGCCAGGGTCGCCGTCGATTCGCCATCCGACGCGACGTGACGCTGGCGGATGCCGGTGCGCTGCTGGATCCACTCGTCGCTGGTGTCGAGCCGGATCGCGAGATCCGCGTTCGTGACGATCTTCACCGGCAATGCGCTGCCGGTGCCTCTGACGACCGAACGCCGCACGCTCACTCCTGGACAGCCGCAGGTTCGGCAGCGGCAGGCCGCCGGTGATAGATCGAGAGCGTCTCGGTGATCTTGGCCTGCAGCCGATGCCGCGCCATGTCGTAGCCGAGGTCGATCGCGCTCGCGATGCCGAGCGCGTCTGCGCCGCCATGGCTCTTGATGACCACGCCGTTGAGGCCGAGGAACACGGCGCCGTTCGCGCGGCGGGGGTCCATCTTCTCCTTGAGCGCCGTGAACGCGCGGCGGGCGAACAGGTATCCGATCCGCGCCATCAGCGTGCGGCTCATGGCGCTGCGCAGATACTCCGCGATCTGCTTAGCGGTGCCCTCCGCGGTCTTGAGCGCGATATTGCCCGAGAAGCCTTCGGTCACGATGACGTCCACCGTGCCTTTGCCGATGTCGTCGCCCTCCACGAAACCGTGATAGGTCAGGCCGGGCAAGGGATTCTCGCGCAGGATCTTGCCGGCAGCCCGGACCTCCTCGACGCCCTTCATCTCCTCGATGCCGACGTTGAGCAGGCCTACGGTCGGCGTATCGATGTCGAACACGATTCGGGCCATGGCGGAGCCCATGACCGCAAGATCGACGAGATGCTGCGCGTCGGCGCCGATCGAGGCGCCGATGTCGAGCACGATCGTATCCCCCTTCACCGTCGGCCAGATGCCGGCGAGCGCGGGCCGCTCGACGGAGGCCATCGTGCGCAGGCAGAACAGCGACATAGCCATCAGCGCGCCGGTGTTGCCGGCGGAAATGGCGACGTCGGCCTCGCCCTGCTTGACGGCCTCGACGGTGCGCCACATCGACGATTTCCAGCGTCCGCGGCGGAGCGCCTGGCTCGGCTTGTCGTCCATGCGGACGACCACTTCTGTGTGATGGAAGGTCGTCTTCGCTTTCAGGCCCGGGTAGCGCCCGAGTTCGGGCAGCACGTCCGCCTCGAGGCCGAAGAACACGAACTCGATGTCTGGGTGCCGCTCCAGCGCGGCCGCTGCGCCGGGGATGACGACCGAGGGACCGTGGTCGCCGCCCATGACGTCGATCGCAATCCGGACTGGTTTGGACATGCGTTGACTGGCTTTCCTGCGTAGGCCCCAGAAATCGGCCGATGATCGCTGCGGTCCGACATCGTGCCGCAGTCCCGTTTCGCCCCGGCCGTTGATTGGCCCGCCGTATCGCCGGCGGGGACATTAGCGATTGGCGTCGGGCACGCAACCCTGACGCCTTGCCGCCCGTGCTCGCGACATCAGCCGTCGGGGGTGGTCCGCAGCCGCGCGAGCGCGGCAAACGGGCTGTCCTCGGCCACCTCATCCCCGGCTGCTTCGAGTTCGACGCCGGGTTTGCGCGGATAAGGGTCGAGACCCAACGCCAGAAACTCCTGGGTCACAGCTCCGAGATCGATCCGTCCCGCCACGATCGGTTCGGGAGGATCATCGTCCGCAGAGGTAGGAACGGCCGTCGCTGGGTCGTCCGCGAATCGCAGGTCCACGGCCTCCTCGACCCGCGCCTCGAAGGGCTCCAGCGAAACCCCGCAGGTCTGGACGACGATCGCCACGACGCGGCCCATGACGTGAACTCCGCGCCGCCCCGGCACGAGCGTGAACCGGCCCTCGAGGGCGGGAACGCCCGGAAGGCCGAGATCGGCCGCGATGGCCTCGCGTTCCGCCGCCGTCGTCTCGACTCTCACGTCGAGCCCACCCGGCGGGAGCTTCGACACCGCGACCGGTCGGGACAGCGGACCACCCGACAGCGGACGTCCTGGCGGAGGATGACCGGGCGCCGGCATGCGTGCGTTCACGCCGCCGCCACCGGCATGCCGAGCGCCTCGCCCGACAGCAGCCGGTCGAGGTCGGCATCGGCGAGCGTCGCCGACATCGCGCGGACGTAGGTCGTGATCGCGCCGACATCCGCGCTGCCCGTGTCGTCGCCGATCAGGTTACGCCGCAGTGCATCGGCCAGCGGCCCGGGTTCCGCGGCGTCGAAGGCCGCGTCATAGCCGGCGAGCCGGCTGTAGAAGGCCTGGCCGAGGCGCTTCATCTTCTTCGGCACCGAGACGTCGCCGATCCCGATCTCGCGCAGCCCCGCATCGAGGTCCGCGAAGAAGCGGTCGACGAAGTCCTGCGCGACGTCCTCCGCCGGGGCGGGCAGGTCCCGCAGCCGCCTGAGGACGAGGGCCACATGCAGCGACAGCGATTCGAACCGCCCCTCGACGGTGTCCGGAACGCCGCATTCGAGATAGAGCGCCGGCGATCGCGCGGCCGCAACCACAGCCGTGTAGAGGACGTGGACCGGATCGGGGGCGGGTTTGCGTCCGAAGAGCTTGAACATCATCGAAGGCCGGCGATCCACGAGAATGACGCTGAGGGCGCGGGATTGCGCCAGCCGGACCGGAACGCCCGGTTGCGGCGGCCCCGGCGCCGCGCTACCCAGCGTCTTGCGACACCGCGATGATCCGCGACGCCAAGATAAGGCCAGAATGGCGGGGGAGTAAGGGGCCATGCCGAAAATCCACCCGACGTCAGCGCGCCGAACCCGAGCCATCGGCCTCACGCTTCTTCTGTCCCTGGCCGCCGCCGGCTGCTCGTCGGAGGTCATCACGCGGGGCTACGTGGTCGACGACCGTGCGCTCGAGCAGGTCAAGCCCGGATCGAGCGCGGAGCAGGTGCTGCTCGTGCTGGGCACGCCGTCCACCACGTCCACCGTGGGGGGCAAGACCTACTATTACATCTCCCAGCGCCTGACGCGCCGCTTCCAGTTCATGGGCGAGTCGCTGGATGATCAGCGGGTGGTCGCGATTTACCTCGACGGGAAGAACAAGGTGGAGCGCGTCGCCAACTACGGCCTGCAGGACGGCGTGGTGTTCGATTTCGTGAGCCGCACCACGCCGACGGCCGGCGAGGAACTCTCGTTCCTCCGTCAGGTGCTGCGCGGCGTGACCAGCTTCACGGCTCCGATCGCCAGCTGAGGCAACAGCGGGCGTCCGATCGAAACGACGAAGCCCGCGGCTCGTGCCGCGGGCTTCGTTCCTTCTCGGTCTCGTTCCGCCGCCTTCGCAACGGACGCGATCAGTGGGCGAGGATCGCGAGCAGCAGCAGCGCCACGATGTTGGTGATCTTGATCGCCGGGTTCACCGCTGGACCGGCGGTGTCCTTGTAGGGGTCGCCGACCGTGTCGCCGGTCACCGACGCCTTGTGGGCGTCGCTGCCCTTGAAGTGCTTGACTCCGTCCTTGTCGACGAACCCGTCCTCGAACGACTTC
>CAZVMY010000096.1:0-8681 GCA_964628955.1 uncultured Methylocystis sp. | reverse complement strand
GCGGCAGCTTCTTCGTCGAGCGCCTGACCGCCGATCTCGCGGCGCGGGCGCGGGCGCGCTTCGCCGAGGTCGAGGCGATGGGTGGCATGGCGAAGGCGATCGAGGCCGGCATCCCGAAGCTCCGCATCGAGGAAGCGGCGGCGATGGCGCAGGGGCGGATCGACAGCGGCCGGCAGACGATCGTCGGCGTGAACAAATACCGCGTCTCGGACGACCCTCCGGTCGAGGTGCTCAAGGTCGACAACGCGGCCGTGCGCGCGGCGCAGATCGAGAAGCTGACGCGGCTCAAGGCCGGCCGCCGGCAGGCCGATGTCGATGCCGTGCTCCACGCGCTGCGGCGCGCGGCCGCGGAAGGCTCCGGCAACCTGCTCGATCTGTCAGTCGCGGCGGCGCGGGCGCGGGCCACCGTCGGTGAGATCAGCCTGGCGCTGGAACAGGCCTTCCAGCGGCATACGGCCGTCGTCCGGACGCAGGCCGGCGTCTACAAGCGCGCGGCCGGGCTCGATACGGAGAGCGTGCAGCGCGTGGAGCGCCTCGTGCGCGCCTTCGCCGAGGCCGACGGCCGCCCGCCGAAGCTGCTCGTCGCCAAGATGGGCCAGGACGGGCACGACCGCGGGCAGAAGGTCGTGGCCTCCGCACTCTCCGACCTCGGCTTCGCGGTCGAGGTGGGGTCGCTGTTCGCCACGCCCGAGGAAGCCGCCCGGCAGGCGGCAGCGAGCGGCGTCCATGTCGTCGGCGTCTCCTCGCTCGCGGCCGGGCACCTGACGCTGGTGCCGGCGCTCCGGGCCGCGCTCGAGCAGGAAGGCCGGCCCGACATCATGATCGTCGTCGGCGGCGTGATCCCGCCACAGGATTTTGCCGCGCTGCGCGCAGCCGGCGCCGCGCTGATCTTCCCGCCGGGCACGGTCATTCCCGAGGCGGCGGAGGCGATGCTCGACGAACTGTCGATCCGTCTCGGCTATGCCCAGCGGCCGGCGGCGGCCGAGTGACCACACGCGTCGCGCGCCCCGCCGCGCCTCACAGCCTCTTGAGGTACGTCAGCAGCGCGTCCTGACCGGCGAGCCTCGAGAGCGCCGAAAGGCGGCTCGGTCCACTCTGCACGAAGCCGTGCTTCTCAAAGAAGCGCCGGGCGCGCAGGTTCCCGACGGCGACGTCCGCCCTGAGCCGTTCCTTGCCGGTCTCCCGGACGATCCGTTCACAGCGGTCGAGCAGGTCGACTGCGAGGCGCGTGCCGCGCTGCGCCGGCTCGATGACGATGCCGTCGATATAGATTTCCGGTTTCGGGGCACGGAAGCCGCTCAAATGTAACGCCACCCATCGCGTGGTGCCGGACCATCGTCCGAAGCGCGCGACGAGCGCCCTGCGCTGCGGCATCAGCGGCCCCACTCCGTCGAACTGCAGGGCGACATAGCCGCAGAGCGTCTCCCCGGCGAACGCGCCGACGAGCCGGTCCGCCCGGACATGCGGCCAGAGCGTCTCCTCGCGTTGCTGCTGGTTGCCGAACAGGGGCGCCAGCCGCTTGTAGCTGCGGGCGAGGCTGCGGGCGACCTGCTCGATCCGCTCGGGGGCGATCGGATGCTGGATGGTGATGGGTCCGGCTTCGGCCGGATCGGTGACGACCTGCGACGGATTCACGACGAAACGGCTCGACGGAGCGATCCTCTGGACTGCATGCGGTCCCTAAAGGCCGAACGCCGGCGACTGACAACACAAATCGACGCCGAGGCGGCATCGCAGCCGGTCCGGTCGCACCCCGTGTGCCGATCTGGCACGGCTCCGATGGCACGGGACATGAACCGGAGCGGTGATGCAGCACACCCAACTCATGCCGGGACCACCGCCGTGCCTCGTCCGGCCACATCGCCGGGGCCTGCTTGAAGGGCTCGGCGCCACGCTGCTGGTTTCGGTGGCGCCCGCGCTCGCGCGCAGCACGGAGACGCTGCAGCGCGGGATCGACGAGGCCACCCGCGCCGGCCGGCCCTTCCAGCTGCCGGCGGGAGGCACGCCGACGGGTCCGCTCCGGCTGCCGGATGGCGCACGTCTGGTCGGCCACCGCGGCCGGTCGCGGCTGGTGGCGATCGCGCCCGGCCCCCTACTCGTCGCCCGCAAGGCCTCCGCGATCACGCTCGACGGCGTCACGCTCGACGGCGCGGACATGATCGGCGACCGGAATTCCGGCCTGATGCTCTGCGAGGAGGTCGGCGATCTCCGCATCCGCGATTGCCGCATCGAGCGGACCGGCGGGAACGGCGTGCATCTGATCGGCTGCGGCGGCTCGGTCCGCCAGACGACGATCGCCGACGTGGCGCGCGGCGGCCTGTTCGCGATCGACTCGATCGGGCTGGCCGTGACGGACAACGTCGTCGAGCGCTGCGGCGAGAACGGCATCCAGATCTGGCGGAGCCGCAAGGGCCACGACGGCACTTTCGTCAGTGGCAACCGGATCGCCGACATCGCGGCGAGGCCGGGCGGAACCGGCGAATACGGCAACGCCATCAGCCTGTTCCGCGCCGGCGGCGTGAACGTGACCGGCAATCACGTCAGGCGCGCCGCCTACAGCGCCGTCCGCAACAACGGCGGCCGCAACGTCGTGATCTCCGGCACCATCGCAGGGGAGATCGGCGAATGCGCCATCTTCGTCGAGTTCGCGTTCGACGGCGCGGTGATCGCCGGCAACGTCGTGGACGGCGCCTACGAGGGGATTCAGGTCGCCAATTTTGAAAGTGACGGCGGACGTCTCGCGACCGTCACGGGCAACATCATCCGCACCCTGCGCGAGGGACGCCACCCCGGCGACGGCACGATGGGCGGCGGCCGCGGCATCTTCGTCGAGGCCGATGCGGCCGTGACCGGCAACGTGATCGAGGGCGCGCCGCGGATCGGGCTGCAGCTCGGGTGGGGCGCTTCCCTGAGAGACGTCACGGCGACCGGAAACACGATCCGGGACGTCGGCATCGGCATCGCCGTGTCCGTCGCGCCCGGCGCGGGCGGGGCGCTGGTCGCCACCAACACCGTGTCCGGTGCCCGCAGGGGCGCGGTCGTCGGCATGGAATGGGATCGGATCGCGACAGGCGACCTGACGGTGGGCGGGGCCGCGGTTCCCCGCAACCTCCGGCTGAGCGACACGCTGGTGCGTTGACCACGCGCCTGACCGTGATCGCGCGGCCGGGATGGGCGACTGGCAAGCGGTCGCATCTGCGCTATATTGAGCCCATGCACATCACGTGCGGGAGATGTCCGTTCATGAAGACCCCCTGGTATCGCGGCGCCATCGCAGCTCTGGCCGTGGCGGTGACGCTCGGAATGACCCTGCCGCTGGCCGAAGCCCGGCCGAGCGGTGGATTCCGTGGCGCGCGCAGTGGTCAATCCGTGCCGGCAACGCCCACCGCGCCGCGGACGGCGACGCCCGCTCCGGCCGCGCCCTCGCCGACACAGGCCGCGCGTCCCGCTCCCGGCATCAACGCCGCGCAGGCACCGAGTTTCGGCCGCACGCTCATGGGCGGCTTCGCGGCCGGCCTGATCGGCGCCGGGCTCTTCGGTCTGCTGACAGGCAGCGGCCTCTTCGGCAACCTGGGCGGCTTCGCCTCGATCCTCGGCCTGCTGCTGCAGGCGGCGCTGATCTTCTTCGCCATCCGCTTCATCTGGGGCTTCATCCGCCGCCGGCGGGAGCCGCAGGCGGCCTATGCCGGTTCCGGACGGCCGAACGATTTCGCGCGCACCGGGATGAACCCGGCAGCGGCGATGCAGGCTGCGCCGCTGCGCCGGGCGCCGCCGCAACCCGAACGGCAGCGCAGCGACGCCGTCGGCATCGGCCCGTCGGATTATGCGGCCTTCGAGGGGCTGCTCGGTCAGGTGATGCAGGCCTACGGCAGCGGCGACGTCGCCACGCTGCGGAACATCGCGACGCCGGAACTTCTGGCCGACCTCGAGCGCGACCTTTCGGAGAACGCCCGGCGTGGCGTCGTCAACCGCCTCGGCGCGCCGAGCCTCCTGCAAGGCGACCTTGCCGAAGCGTGGAGCGAGGATGGCGGCCAGTACGCCACGGTCGCGATGCGGTTCGCGCTGACCGACGCCATGGTGGATATGGCCACCGGCCGCGTGGTCGACGGGAACCTCTCGCAGCCGAACGAGGCGACCGAGGCCTGGACGTTCCGGCGCGATGCTGCGGACCAGCCTTGGAGGGTGACGGGGATCGAAGCGGCCTGACCGCCTCGAATCTTTCGCCCGCGTGGTCGATCAGTTCTGGCGCGGTCCGCGCCAGTTGATCCGGTAGAGCGCCCCCGCGAGATCGTCGGAGACGAGGATCGCGCCGTCCGGCATGACCGCGACGTCGACCGGGCGGCCGAGATACCGGCCGTTCGGGCCGATCCAACCCTCCGCGAACGGTTGCGAGCGGTCGACGGAACCATCCGACTTGAAGGTGGTGACGATCACGCGGGCGCCGACGGGCGTGCTGCGGTCCCACGAGCCGTGCTGCGCCGAGAAGATCGCCCCGCGCCAGGGCGTCGGGAAAACCGTGCCGGTGTAGAACGCCATGCCGAGATCGGCGGCATGCGCTA
The DNA here is from genome assembly GCA_964628955.1 of uncultured Methylocystis sp. Classification (GTDB taxonomy): domain Bacteria; phylum Pseudomonadota; class Alphaproteobacteria; order Rhizobiales; family Beijerinckiaceae; genus CAZVMY01. The sequence goes on along the minus strand of CAZVMY010000096.1, from coordinate 4,122 downwards.
CGGTCTCGACCTCGGGGAAGACGACGTTCCGCGGCGGCGGGTCGTTGCGGTACTCGTTGGTCGCGACCTTGCCGCCTCCGTAATACGGAAAGCCGAAATCCTGGCCGGCCCGCGTCGAGCGGTTGATCTCGCCGGGCGGGATGTCGTCACCCATGCCGTCGACCTGGTTGTCCGTCCACCACAGCGTGCCGTCCTTCGGATTGAAGTCGAGGCCGACCGAGTTGCGGATGCCGGTGGCATAGACTTCGCGCCCGGAGCCGTCGCGCGCCATGCGGATGATCCCGCCGATACCGGTCTCGCGGTAGAGCGCCTGTTTCGAGCGCGGCGAGACGTTGTAGGGCTGCCCCAGCGAAACGTAGAGCCGGTCGTCCGGCCCGATCCGGCAGACGCGGGCGGAATGGTTGCCGCTCTGCTCGGATGCCGGGATCAGCTCGCCCTGGGCCACGACGACGCGCGCGGTCGACTCTGGATTGGTGGCGGCGGCCGGGAACGCCAGGATGCGGTTCTGCTCCGCGACGTAGAGCGTGCCGTCGGGCGCGAGGCACGGGCCGTTCGGCATGGTCATCCTGATATCGGGCGCGAAGGCGCGCACCTCGCCGCCGCCGGGCGCCACACGCCAGACCCGCTGCCGGCGCGTGCCGACGAACACCGTCCCATCGGACGCGACGGCCATGTGCCGGGCGTCTGGAACCAGCGCGTAGAGCGCGATCTCGAAGCCCGGCGGCAGCGTGATGCGCTGCAGGATGCCGCGCAGCGTTTCGGCGCGCTGGCCGGTCTGGGGCACGGTCTCCTGTCCCCGGGCGGCGGGGCTGATCGCAACGACGAGGGCCGCAAGCGCGCCCATGGTCAGGTTTCGCATCGGTCGTCTCTCCGTTTGCCTCGAAAGGACCGACGGCATCAGCCGATCAGGTCAATTTCAGGACGCCCCGCCGGCCGGTGGCGCGACCAGCGGCGATGGCGCGAGGTCGCCGACATGCATACCGGCCCAGTTCTCGAGCCGGGGTGTCGCGAGCCGCGCGACGGCGGCCGTCTCCGCCTCGTCGAGCGGCAGAAGACGCTGGACAAGCGCCGCCATCACGACTTCCGCCGCGCGGGCGGCGCCGTCGTCCATCTTGAGCGCGATGCCGAGGCCGGCCTCGGGCAGCGTCGCGCAGAACACGCCCTCGGCGCCCGTCTTCGTGAAGGCCCGGGCGCCCAGCGCCTGCATCAGCAGAGTGTCGAAACGTTCGGTACCGCCGACCATGAACGGTGCCGCCGCGACGGCACGACGCAGGCGCGCCGCCGCGGCCGCCCGGGCGGTCGACAGGCCAACGCCGCTGCCGAAGCGCGCGAAACCATGGGCCAGCCGGCCGAGCGGGACGGCGAAGGTCGGGATCGAACAGCCGTCGATGCCGACCGGGGCATCGGCCAGGGACGCGCCGGTCACGTTCTCCAGCGCCGCTGTCACCTCGCGCATGGCCCGATGGCCGGCGCCGACATAGCCGGACGGGTCGACGCCCATGGCGCAGGCGAGGCAGACGAACCCTGCGTGCTTGCCGGAGCAGTTGTTGTGGAGCGACGACGGCCGCGCGCCCGTGGCCGCCAGCGCCCGGGCCGCGCGCGCCGACATCGGCCAATGCGTGCCGCATTCCAGCGCGCCGGCGTCGAGCCCGGCCCGTGACAGCATGCCGGCGGCGGTGGCGGCATGGCGAGGTTCGCCGTCGTGGGAGGCACAGGCCAGCGCGAGATCCTCGTCGCCGAGGCCGAAGCGCTCGGCCGCGCCGCTCTCGACGAGCGGTAGCGCCTGGATCGCCTTGACGGCCGACCGGGGAAAGACCGGGCGATCCACCTCGCCCAGCGCCAGTACGACCGCGCCGTCCGCATCGACCACGGCCACCGCGCCGCGATGGCGCGATTCGACATGCGCGCCGCGGCGCACCTCGACCAGGACCGGATTGGTCATCGTCTCTCCGTCATCGAACCTTACGGTCCGCCCTTGTTGCCCGAATTGCCGTGTGACTGCGCGGCAAAGGCCCGCGGATCGCAGATCGTGCGTCCCGCCCGCCGCCGGGATGTGCAACACTTCGGCGCCGCCAACAAGGAGACGACGCGTGATCCGGTTTTCGGCCAACATCTCGCTGCTGTTCGGCGATCTGCCCTTTCCCGACCGGATCGCGGCCGCGCGGGACGCAGGCTTCGACGCGGTCGAGTGCCAGTTCCCCTACGATTGGCCGGCGGACGCGCTGGCGGCGCGGCTGCGGACGTGCGGCATCCCGATGATCAGCCTCAACACGCCGATCGATCCGGACGACGCGGCCGAACTCGGCCGGGCTGCCCTGCCCGATCAGGAGGAGCAGTTCCGGCGGGACTTCGAGCGTGCGCTCGCCTATGCCGACGCGCTCGACGTGCCCAACATCCACGTCATGGCCGGGACCGTGCCGCCGCATTACCAGGCGGCCGCGCGTCCGGTGTATCTTGCCAATCTCGAGTTCGCGGCGGACCGGGCCGCCGGGGCCGGGCGCACCATCCTGATCGAACCGCTGAACCAATGGGACCGCCCGGGCTATTTCCTCGCCCAGTCGGACGAGGCCGCGACGATCATCGAGCGTGTCGCGCGTCCCAACCTGAAGCTGCTGTTCGACGTCTACCACGTCCAGATCGCCGAAGGCGACCTGACGCGGCGGCTCGAGCGGCACATGTCGAAGATCGGCCACGTGCAGGTGGCCGGCGTGCCGGACCGGCACGAGCCGGACGGCGGCGAGGTGTCGCTCGCGCATGTCCTGCGGACGCTGGAGCGGCTCGGCTATACCGGCGCCGTCGGCGCGGAATACGTGCCGCGGGGCGAGACCGCCGAGGGCCTCGGCTGGCTCAGGGCCGCGCAGGTGGCTGTCAGTAATGACACCGGCACTGCGCGATGAGCAGCGCGCCGACGGCGCCCTCCCTCCGACGCCGGGTCACGGGCGCATCACGCCCTCGCCTGTCATGATCCCGCTGAGATACGAGTTGCGCCTGCGCAAGAACGTGCCGAGCCGCGCGGCGTAATCGGATGCGGCCGCACTCGCGACCGAGGGGCGCTCGGCGAGATCCTTCCGCCATTCGGCCAGCTTGGGCAGCCTGCCGGCAAGAGAAACATCCGCGAGCGCCTCGAAGGCGTCGAGATAGCGGAAGACCGGCCCGAAGGCCGCGTCCACGAGGCCGAAGCGCTCGCCCGCGAACCACGGCCCGGCCAGCGCCGTCTCTGCCTGAGCAAACCGGCGCCGCAGCGTGTCGCGCTTTGCGTCGAACGCCGCAGCATCGGGTGCGGTGTACAACCCGGCGATATCGGCGAGGGTGCCCGATGCGAACTCGACCCAAGCCCTGGCCTTCGCCCGCCCGAGAGGATCGGTGGGCAGGAGCGGGGGAGGGCTGGTCTCGTCGATGTACTCGCAGATCGCCGCGCTCTCGAACAGGACGTGCTGCGCGCCTCGTTCGTCCGTCACCCGCAGCAGCGGTACCTTGCCGGTCGGCGAAATTTCGAGAAACCAGCCAGGCTTGGTAGCCAGGTCGATAAACGTACGCTCGACCTCGACGCCTTTCTCGAGCGCCACGATGACGGCGCGTTGAACATAGGGACAAAGGTGATGGCTGACGAGTTCCGGGATGTTCGACATTTCACAGCGCCGAGACCGGCGCCGGCACAGCGCGCGCGGCCAGCGGAGGCGAAGGCCTGAGCGCGAAGGCACCGTCGCCGAGAAGGACCTGCACGAAGGCCAGCATCGTCAGGTAGAGCGGATATTCCCAGCCGCCGTTGGGGTAACCGAACATCCAGCCATTGCCCCAGTGAGCCCAGGTCGCGCCCGCGAGGATCGGCAGAAGGGCGATCGACACCCAGCGCGCGTGAATGCCGAGCACGAGCATCGCTCCGCCGATCGCCTCCGCAGCGAAGACAGCATAGGCGAGCCACGCGGGCAGGCCGATTGTGGCGAAGAACTGCGCCGTTCCAGCCAGCGTGAACTCGAACAGTTTCAGGACGAGGCTGTGGGCGAGGAACATGAACCCGAGGCCAACGCGCAGGAGCGCCGTGGCGAGATCGGAAAGACGGGACTGATCGGGCATGGCTACTTCCATTTATGCAATTGCATCGATATTAATGCATTTGCATAG
>CAZVMY010000095.1:0-8710 GCA_964628955.1 uncultured Methylocystis sp. | reverse complement strand
GGAACCAGACCGCCTGCTCATGCGCCGGGCGGCACCAGTACACGAAGTGATAGGCACCACGCGGGATGCCGGCGCGACGCGCGCCTTCCCAGTTGCGCCGGAAGTTCGGGTCGACGTAATCGCCGCCCTCGGTCGCCTTGATGAAGACGAAGCGGGTGCCGGCCTCCTTCACGTCCTTCCAGTCGATCTCGGCCTGGTAGCGCGAGACGTCGATGCCGTGGACGGGCAGGCTCTTCGCGCTGGCGACGCCCGGATGCGGGCGCACGTCGCCCTTCCGCGTATAGCGGCCGCTGTAGTCCGTATCGAGCGCGCAGCCGGCGAGGCCGACGCTCGCCGCGACGATCGCCGCGCGGATCGAGAATGGAGGCATGGCGAAGACGTCTAGCCGAAGCTGTTTGCCAAACCGTTACCCGAGCACGACCGCCGCGTCACGTCCCGACAGCGCCCGGGTTCGGATTGCGCTCACGCCGCCGCGCGTGGGCCGTGGTCCGCGCCGCGGGCGGCCTGATCCAGCCGTTCCCGGCGAAGCTCGCCGAACGGCATCGGCCGGCCGAACAGATAACCCTGCAACTCCTGGCAGCCGATCGCGGCGAGGAAGCGCTGCTGCTCGGCCGTTTCGACCCCTTCGGCGACCACCTGCATGCGCAGCGCCCGCGCCAGACCCACGATCGATTGCACGATGGTCGCGACGTCCATGTCGTCGACGCTGAGGCGAACGAAATGCCGGTCGATCTTGAGGACGTCGAAGCGGAAGCGCTGGAGATAGGCGAGGCTGGAATAGCCGGTGCCGAAATCATCGAGCGCGAGTCGGACGCGGCGCTGGCGCAACGCCTCGAAGGTAGTCGCGGCCTCGTCCGGGTCTTCTACGAGACTGGACTCGGTGATCTCCAGTTGCAGAAGCGCCGGATCCAGTCCGGTTTGGGCGAGCACCTCGTCGACGAGATCGACGATCACCCCGCTCCTGAGCTGCCGGGCCGAGACGTTGACGCTGACGCGCATGCCGGGGACTTCGCTCGCCGCGCGGGCGGCGGTGCGCAGAACGTGGGCGCCGATCATGCAGATCAGGTCGCTCTTCTCGGCGATCGGTATGAACTCCCCGGGCAGGATCAGCCCCCGGTAAGGATGGCGCCACCGCACCAGAGCTTCCGCTCCCCGAAAGGCTCCCGTGTAGGCATCGACCTGAGGCTGGAAATGGACCTCGATCTCTTTCGTCAGCAGGGCCGCCCTGAGCTGGCGGTCGAGATGGCGCCCGTGCCGATGGTCGGCGTCGAACTCCGCGCTGTACTCGACGACGCAGTCTCGGCCGGCCTGCTTGGCCGCATAGGCCGCGAGATCGGCGTCGCGCATCAGCGAGGATCCGTCGACCGTTTCGTGCCGGGCGCGCGCGTGGCCAATGCTGGCCGTGATCGACAGCGTCCGCGAGCCGAGGTCGAACGGCTGCCGCATCGCGCCGCACACGGCCAGACCGAGATCCTGGACGCGCGACGCCTCCGCCGGATTTGTGATCAGGACCGCGAACTCGTCGCCGCCGATCCGGGCGATACGGACCCCTGGCGCCTCGAAACGGGCCAGGCGCTTCGCGACCTCGATCAGCAGGCGGTCGCCATCGCCGTGCCCGAAGCTGTCGTTGACGTCCTTGAAGCCATCGAGGTCGATGAGCATCACGACGCATACACCGTCCGTCCAGGTCGTCTTCATTGCGGCAGGCAGCCACTCGAAGAACGCGCGACGGTTGCCGAGCCCGGTCAGGGCATCAGTCAGCGCGAGACGTCGCGAATCGTCCGCGGAGAGACCGGCATCGACCACGGCGGTCGCGAGACGGCGGTAGGTCACGTATCCGAGGCCGACGCCCGCGCCCGTCAGTGCCATCGCGATCACGACGGCGGTAACCGCGACGTCGGCGACGGTCTTGCCAAAACCACCCGGCACCGATGTGAACCACATGGCGACGGGGCTGCCGACGGCAATCAATACCGCGGCACTGAGCAGAAATAGCGCAGCAGCCGCCAATCGTGCCGGCCCGATGCGTTGAGCAATGACCATCCGTCCACCTCTTGACCGGCGGAGGCTAGGATACCGCGCTTGTCAAAGTGTGAAGCAGCATGACCGACATTCGACCTAATCCGCTCGCGCAGAAACTCGATCGAATGCAAGAATTGGGCTGGCTATACTTTTGATTCCTGCACGGGCGGCCGCTCATCGGAGCCCGAACCAGAGCACCGCGATCCCGAGAAAGGCGAGGAACCCGACCACGTCGGTCACCGTCGTGACGAACGGCCCCGAAGCGACGGCCGGGTCGGCGCCGGTCTTTTCCACCGCCAACGGAACCAGGATGCCGCCGAGCGCCCCGGCGAGCAGGTTGACGATCATCGCGAGGCCGATGACGACGCCGAGGCCCACGCTGGCGAACCAGAGCCCGGCGATCGATCCGGTGATCAGCGCGAAGGCCAGGCCGTTCAGCAGGCCGACCATGCACTCGCGCAGGATGATTCGACCGGCGTTCACGCTATCGAGCTGCCGCGTCGCCAGCGCGCGAACCGCGACCGTCATCGTCTGCGTGGCCGCGTTGCCGCCCTGGCTCGCGACGATCGGCGCCAGCACCGCCAGCGCGACCATCTTCTGCATTTCGTCCTCGAAACCCTTGAGCACGCTCGAGGCCAGGAACGCCGTGACGAGATTGACGAACAGCCAGAGGAAGCGGCTGCGCGTGATCTCCCAGACGGAGTCCGACAATTCCTCCGCAGCATTGACGCCGCCCAGCGCCTTGATCTCGGCATCCGCCTCCTCGTCGACCACGTCGACGATGTCGTCGAAGGTCACTACGCCGACGAGCCGCTCCATGTCGTCGACCACGGCGATCGACACCAGGTTGTAGTCGCGGAACAGGCGCGCCACGTCCTCCTGCGGGTCCGTCGCCGCGACGACGTGGTCAGCCTCCGTCATGATCTCGGAGATCCGCGTCGGCCGCTTCGCGCGCATCATCCGGTCCAGCGGGACGATGCCGACCAGCCGCTGCTGCGGATCGACCACGTACAGCGCATAGAACTGTTCCGGCAGATCGTCCGTCTCGCGCAGGAAGTCGATCGTCTGCCCGACGCTCCAGAACGGCGGTACGGCGACGACCTCCGTCTGCATCCGGCGGCCGGCCGACCCTTCCGGGAACTCCAGCGCGCGCGCGAGCGCGAGGCGCTCCGTCACCGGCATGCTGGCCAGGACCTCGTCCTGATCCTCCTGGTCCAGATCCTCCAGGATGTAGATGGCGTCGTCGGAGTCGAGCGACTTGACGCCTTCGGCAATGGTCTCGTTCGGCAGATCGTCGAGGATGTCCTCGCGGACGTGATCGTCGACCTCGGTCAGCGCGGTGAAGTCGAACGCACCGCCCATCAGTTCGACCAGACGCGGCCGGTCATCGTGTTCGAGCCGCTCGATCAGCGCGCCCATGTCGGCTTCGTGAAGATCGCCGGCGATGTCCTTCAGCGCCGCGCCGTCCGCGGCGGCGATCGCGGCCTCGATCTCGGCCACGAAGGCGGGGTTGAGGTCGCCGTCCTCGTCGCGGACGGGTCGTGCCGCGGTTGTGATCGCAGAGGCTGTTGAGGGAGCGTCGGTATCGGCCATCCGTCCCTCGTTCCTGCGTTGGCCGCGTGCTACCGCCGGACGTTCTAGGAAGGTGGGGCGGGGTTTGCAAATGCCGTGGGGGCAATTCCGGCGCGCGCCGGTCGCCGCGCGCGCGCGGCGTATCGTGTTCGCGGTGCTGAGCCTCGCAGCAACGATGGCGCCGGCCCTGGCCTGCGGGCCGGATGTGCTCGGAACCGCGCGGATCCTGGTCGTCGATAGCGGCGGCGGACCCCGGTTCGGCACCCGGCAATATGCCGCCACGCTGCCGCTCGGCGATCGCGAGGTGGTGCTCACCTTCGACGATGGCCCATCCGCGAGCACGGCCCAGGTGCTGTCGGCGCTCACGCGCGAATGCGTCAGGGCGACGTTCTTCCTGATCGGGCGCAACGCCGCCGCGCATCCGGAACTCGTGCGGCGGATCGCGCGGGAGGGCCACACGGTCGCCAACCACTCCTGGTCGCACCCATGGACCATGCGCAACCTTCCGTTCGCCACGGCGCTCGCCAACATCGAGCACGGACGCGACGCGATCGACCGGGCACTCGCGGGAAGCGGCGTCGCCCAGGCGCCCTTCTTCCGGTTCCCGGGCTTCGCCGACACGCCGGCGCTGCTGGCGGCCCTCGCGGACCGCGACGTCTCGATCTGGGGCGCCGATCTATGGGCGAGCGACTGGGTGCCCATGACGGCCATGGCCCAGCTTGCGCTCGTCCTGGCGCGGCTCGAACGCCAGCGCGGCGGCATCGTGCTCTTCCACGACACACAGCCGCAGACCGCAGCCATGATCGGGCCGTTCCTGCGCGCGCTGAAGGAGCGAGGCTTCAGGGTCGTCCATGCGACGGCGCCGGCGGTCGTCGCGACACGTTGACCGGCCGAACGTTGACCGGATCGCGCGGCCGGCCTACCCCATGGTAATGACCGTGCGCACCGTATGGGCAAGAGCAGCGGCGATGATCACCGCGGTGGCGGTGATCTATGCGCTGGTTCTCGGCCTCGTGGGCGGTGCCAGAACGCTCGGTATGGCCTTCGCGGCCGGCGATCTGGCTGCGATCTGCCTTCCAGGCGATAGCGCCGGAACCGCCGGCGACGACGGACGGCCCGAACGGCCGGCGCATGACGCCACTTGCGCAATCCTCCACTGCGCTCCGGGGACCGCCGGTCCAGCCGCGGACGGCGTGCTTCCGCACCCGCCCGCTCCGGTCCGCACGCCGAAGCTCGCGTTCATGGCGCAAGACGGGGTCGCGTCCGGCACCGTCTCGGCATCCTTCCCGCGTGGACCGCCGTCGATAGGCTGAACGTCCCCGTTCCCGATCGACCGTCGTTTCCACATTCATGGATGCCTCATCATGACCACTTATCGTTTGGGTCTGCTCGCCGGCGTGTTCGCTTGCACCATATCGACCGCGGCCTCGGCCCATGTGACCCTCGAAACACCGTCAACGGCCCAGAAGACGACCTACAAGGGCGTGCTGCGCGTCCCTCACGGCTGCGATGGCAAGCCGACGAACACGTTGCGGATCTCCATCCCCGGAGGCGTCGTCGCGGTGAAGCCCATGCCGAAAGCCGGATGGACGCTCTCAACCACGATAGCGAGCTACCGCAAGGCCCATGACTATTTCGGCAAGCCGGTCACGGCCGGCGTGACGGAGATCGTATGGTCGGGCGGCAGCTTGCTGGACGACCATTACGACGAGTTCGTCTTCCGCGCCTATGTCACGGACGGCGTGGCGGCAGGCTCGGTACTGCCGTTCCCGGTCGTCCAGGAATGCGGCACCGTCACCGAACGCTGGACGGAGCTCGCGGCCGAGGGACAGGACGGGCACGCCCTGAAGAACCCGGCACCGACGCTGAAGATCGCGGCGGCACCGCGCTACACGGTGGGTGCGCTCGTGATCGAGGCCCCGTGGTCCCGCGCGACGCCGCCCGGCGCCAGGGTCGCCGGCGGCTATGTCACGATCCGGAACACCGGAACGACCTCGGACCGGCTGATTGGCGGCAGCGCCGTCGTGGCCCGCGGGTTCGAGGTGCATGAAATGTCCGACGAGGGCGGCGTCATGAAAATGCGCCAGCTCGGCAGCGGGCTCGAGATCGGCCCTGGCCAGACAGTCACGCTGAAGCCCGGCGGTCTGCACCTGATGCTGATGGATCTGAAACGGCCGCTGGTCGCGAACGAGACGGTGTCCGGTACGCTGATCTTCCAGACCGCCGGCTCGGTCACCATCGAGTACAGGGTGGCGCCGATCGGCGCGCAATCGGGCGGCGGCGGGCACCAGCACCACTGATCTTGCAGACTGCGCACGAAGCCACGGGCCGACGCTCCGAAGCGAAAAAGCCGCCCCGGGGGGCGGCTTTTTGGTATGGTGCGGTCAAGAGGACTCGAACCTCCACGTCTTTTGGACACTACCACCTCAAGGTAGCGCGTCTACCAATTCCGCCATGACCGCGGGTACCGGAACCGCTGCGGACCGCGAAGGTCGCGCCTGCCAGAAACGGCAGCGCGCGGGGGCGACCCCGCGCGGCGTGCGATCGCGATAACAAAACCCATCCGGCCTGACAAGGTCGTTCCGGGAGTCTGCCTGGAAAGTGCCGCGCCTCGTCCTCCGAGGCTGCTCCCTGCGCTCATTCGCACTTTTGGATGAGATGCGTTCTCCAACCCGCATCAAGCGGCTCTGGCCGCCTCAGCGACGAGCTCGGCCATCTCCTCGCCGCTCGGCCGACGGATCAACTCGCGCACCTCGATGGCGATGCGGTTGCCCTGCACCACCACGGTCCCGCGCGCGACCGGCATGTTGTTGGCGAGGATCTCCACCTCGTCCTCTTCGCCGGCATCGAGCTCGATCACCGCGCCGCGGCCCATGCGCAGCAGCTGATGGATCGGCATCTTGGCGCGGCCGAGCACCACCGAGATATCGAGCGAGACCTTGTCCAATGTCGACACGCGTGCTTCTCCGGATCACCGTGGCGAGACCCCGCCGCGCCACTCGGCAAAATCTGCCGCAACATGGTCAACGAGGCGTTAATGTCGGCGACCGAAACCGATTGCAGACCGCATTGCGGGTTCTTTTCCCTGCCCGGCTCCCGTCCGGTCGAGTGGCGCGTCTCACCCGGGCTGACCGGATATGCAGACGCCCTCCGCTTCATGGAGGCGCGGGCCGCCGCCATCGCCGAAGGAAGCGCCGACGAATGCGTCTGGCTCGTCGAGCACCCGCCCGTCTATACCGCGGGAACGAGCGCACGGGCGTCGGACCTGATGGAGGCCCGCTTTCCCGTCCATGCCACCGGCCGCGGAGGGCAGTTCACCTATCACGGCCCCGGTCAACGCGTGGCTTACGTGATGCTCGATCTCGGCCGGCGAAAGCGCGATCTGCGCGCGTTCGTGCAGGCGCTCGAAGCGTGGATCATCGGGGCGCTGGCGGAGTTCAACGTCGTCGGCCGGGTGAAATGCGGCCGGATCGGTGTCTGGGTCGATCGGCCGGACAGGTCGCGCGGACCTGAAGGCGCCATGGCGGAGGACAAGATCGCCGCGATCGGCATCCGCGTCCGCCGCTGGGTGACGTTCCACGGCATTTCGCTCAACGTCGAGCCGGATCTGGGCCACTTCTCGGGCATCGTGCCGTGCGGGATCGCCGACCCGCATCTGGGTGTCACCAGTCTCGTCGATCTCGGCCTGCCGGTGACGATGGCGGATGCCGACGAGGCGCTCCGGCGCGCCTTCCTCGACGTGTTCGGACCGGTCCGGTCCTGACTCAGCGGGCGAGGTGCTGCATCTCCCGCAGATACTCGTCCGGCAGGCCCGCCGCCCGTCCCGCAGCGATCACGCCCTCCAGATATCCGTGACGGGGCTTGCCGGCCGCAACGCCACGGCCGACGTAGATCAGTGCCCGGCGCGGTCCGGTCGCGGTCGCGACCGTCTGCTGCATCTTGGTGTAGAGGCCTCCGGCGACGTTCTCGTAGCGGTCGAGCGCCGGCACGTCCGCGAGCGCCAGTTCCCACAGGAGGCCATGCACAGTCGTGCGCGGATCACGCATGACGTCGGCATAGCCGTCGGGGGAGATGACGAGCCGATGCCGGAGCAGCCGGGCCGGACCAATCGGCCGCGACCGTGGGCAGCGCGCCGCCATCGCCGGCACGTCCATGTTCGAGCCAAAGGCGAAATAGAGCGGCACGTCAGGCGAAGTCCATGATCACGGCGTCGACGGCGAGGCTGTCGCCGGGCTTCGCCCTCAGCTTCGCGATCGTGACGTCGCGCTCCGCGCGCAGCACGTTCTCCATCTTCATGGCCTCCACGACCGCGAGCGTCTCGCCGGACTTCACCTCCTGACCTTCGACGACGAGAATGGCCTTCACGAGCCCCGGCATCGGGCAAAGCAAGGTCCGCGAGGTGTCGGCAGCGACTTTTGCCGGCATCAGCGCGGCAAGTTCGGCCTCGCGGCGGGTATACACGCGCGCTTGTGCGGCCATCCCCGCGTGGGAGAGATGAACGCCGTTCAGGACCGGCCGTACCTGGACGGCAATGTCGTGCCGGCCGACGCGCCCGCTCCAGACGGGCTCGCCCGGCCGCCAGTCGCTCGCGAGCACCAGCCGCCGCCCTCGCCCCTTCACGGGCTTGACCTGCAGGACGATCTCGCCGGGATCAGCCTCGACGATCTCGCAGTCGAAGCGCTGTTTCCCGAGATGCACGACCCGATCCCGCTCGAAAACGACCGGGCTGCTGGTCGCCATCTGGCCCTCGATGTGGCGCTTTCTGTTGTTGAGGAGCTGATCGATGAAGGCGGCGACCCCGGCCACGAAGAAGGCCGCGTCACCGGAGGGCTCCGGCACGCTGAAGGCGTCGCCGAATTCTTCCCGGATGTAGCCGGTCGACAGTCGACCCGCCCGCCAGCGCTCCTGCGCCATCAGGGCAGACAGAAACGGGATGTTGTGCCGGATACCGGCGATCGCGAAGCCGTCGAGCGCGCGCGCCTGCGCCTCGATCGCCTCCAGCCGGGTCGGCGCATGCGTGACGAGCTTGGCGATCATCGGGTCGTAGTGGATCGAGATCTCGCCGCCCTCTTCCACGCCGGTGTCGTTCCGGACCGTCACATCGCCGGTCCGGCCT
>CAZVMY010000094.1:0-8738 GCA_964628955.1 uncultured Methylocystis sp. | reverse complement strand
CGCCCTGTCGCCGGACGAGGCGTTCCGGCCCGATGCAGAACTCGTGCTGCGCTACCGCGGCAGGGACCTGCGCCGGCTCGGCGGCGACGGCCGGCGTCCGGGCGCAAGCGCGATCATCGAAGGCGTCGATGATTATCGCCTGACAGGACGGCTGGGCGGCATCGGCCCGGACGGCGCGGCGGGGCTGACCCTCATGATCGACGGCGTCCCGGCCGGACCGCTACGGAGCGTCCCGGCCGGGACCGGCGCAGCGGACACGACGGTGACGTTCAGCCAGCCGCTGCCGGCGGCCGTTTTCGACGGCCTCGCGCATGAACTCGGCGTCGCCAGCGACGGGATCGTCGTGGCGCGGACGACGTGGCGCTTCGATCCGCAATACCGGCTGGAGCAGGTCGACCTCGGCCGTGCCTCCTTCACGGTCTTCGAGGCATCCGCCGCGGATCGCCCGGTGACGGTCGTCGCGTCGGACGGAGAAACCTCACTTCGCCGGCAGACCGTGGCGGACGCCAATCTGGAAACTGAAACGGGTCGCCGGTTCGGCCGGATCGACCTCGATCTCGGCAGGTTCGCGGCAGGCCGGACGATCTCGATCCGGCTCGGCGCCGACGGCACGCTGCCGTTCCTCAGGATCGCGCCGGGACCGGCGGCGCGCAGACTGGCGCTGATGCGCCGGGTCAACCGCGTGATCCGCACCAGCGGCGACGAGGACGCCGCGTCCGGGCCCGCCATGGCGGAGACGACCGGGCGGCTGCGCGCCGAATATGCAGCCGATCCTCTGATGGCCGACGTCACGGTGCTCCCGGCCGACGGCGACGCGCGGCCGATCTCGGTCGTCGTCCCGGTCCATTCGGGCCGCGATGCGCTCGCCCTCTGCCTCAGTTCGCTCCATGCCGCCTTGGCGGCCGGCGATTGCCTCGGCGAGATCATCGTCGTCGACGATGCCTCACCCGATCCCGCGATTTCGGCGATGCTGGAGAGGTTCGCGGGCGAGGTCGACAGCGTCCGCCTGATCGTCAATCCGCACAATCTCGGCTTCGTTGGCAGCGTCAACGTCGGCATCGCCGCGGCCGACCCGATGAACGACGTGCTGCTGCTCAACGCCGATGCGGCGCTGCCGCCGGGCGCCGGGCGGCGGCTGCGGGCAGCGCTGACCTCCTCGCCGGAGGTCGCCTCCGTGACGCCGCTCAGCAACAACGGCAGCCTCGTCTCGCTGCCGGAAGCGAACGCCGCGACGGCGATGGACGTGACCCGGGCGAACGCCGTCGACGCGTTCTGCCGCGATGCCTTCGCCGGCCGACGCCTGGAACTGCCGGTCGGCGTCGGCTTCTGCATGCTCGTCCGCCGCAGCGCGCTCGATCTCGTCGGCGGCTTCGGCGCGGAATGGGGCAAAGGCTATTGCGAGGAGGTCGACTGGTGCCGGCGCGCCAGCGATCTCGGCTTCAGCCATCTGTGCGCGCTGGACGTCTTCGTGCTGCACGAGGGATCAGTCTCGTTCGGGACCGAGGAGCGGCTCCGTCTGCTCGAGACCAACCATGCCCTCCTCGAGCGCCGCTATCCCGAATATCTGAGCGAGATCAGGACCTTTCTCGCCCGCGATCCGCTGGAGGAGGTCCGGATCGAGGCGGCGATCGCCGCGTTCCTGCCGTTTCGACGGATCGTGCTCTGCCTCGCGCATCGGCTGGGCGGCGGCACTGCCCGCTTTGCCGAGGAGATGGCCGCCGGAGCGTCGGCGGCCGGCATCGGCTGGCTCGATCTCTCGATCGCCCGCGACCCCTGGCTCGGCAGCGACCGCCTGTCCTGCCGGATGCCGGACGGCGCCGTGCTGACCCTGTCGGCGGATGGCGCCCGCCGACTGTTCGAGGCGCTGAAGCGGCGTTTCCCAGACGTGAGCGCGCTGGTCGGCTCACTGCTGCAGCTCGACCGGCGGGTCATCCATGCGCTGTTCGAGGCGGGGATACCCTATTCGGTCGTCCTGCACGACTTCCAGTGGTACTGCCCGAGGGTCAATCTGATCGACGAGACGGGCGAGTATTGCGGCGAGCCTGCGGAAGCCGTCTGCCAGGACTGCGTCCGCAAGCGCGAGATCTTCGACTTCGGCGCCGAAAACGCGGCGATCCATCTGGACATCGGCCGCTGGCGCGCCGCGAACGCGCGGCTGCTGCGGGCAGCGCGCCGGCTGGTGGCGCCGAGCGAGGACACCGCGCGGCGGTACCGGAAAGCCTTTCCGGACATCACCGTGACCGTTCTGCCTCATCCGGCGGCCGATCTGGTCGCGGAGATCGCCTGCGGTGGTGACGGCGGGACGATCCGGATCGCGGTCGTCGGCACGGTCACACTGGCCAAAGGGCTGAACTTTCTGCTGGATCTGGCCCGCGAGATCAACTGGCGCGCGATCCCGGCGCAAATCCACGTCTTCGGTGAACTCGGCGACCCCACGGCAGCGGCGGACATCCCGAACCTCACCGTGCATGGCCCCTACCAGCCGGCCGATCTGGCGGGGCTGCTCGCGAGCACTGCCCCGGATTTCGTGCTCTTCCCCGGCGGCTGGCCCGAGACCTACAGCTACGTCCTCTCCGAGATCTGGGCGCTGGGCTATGCCGCGATCGCCCGCGACGTCGGCGCGATCGCCGAGCGCATCCGCGCCAGCGAGGCGGGCTTCGTGATCGACCCGGACCTGACCCCTGCGGACCTGGCAGCAAGCCTCCCGGCGGTGCGCGACGCGGTGCTGGGCCTCGTCGGTCATCGATTCCGCCCGGCTCCGCCGTTCTCCCCGACCGCCTACCTCGCCGCTGCGCTTGGAAGCTCTTGAAAGGATAATATTCCTAATCTAGGATCGCTCAGTCTCGGAGACGATCCATGCCCACATCCTACACGCCCAAGAAGGACGCATCGCTGCAGCAGGCCAGGGGACCGAGCGACCCGGCCGCGAAGGCGGCGGCGGTGCTGCCGAGCGACACCGCCGACCTTCCCGCCTATGCCAAGGCCCTGCGCATCTTCGTGCCCTCCACCATTCCGACCGCTTCGGTCGTAGTGACGCCCCTGCTCGCGGACGACGACACCGGCACGGTGACGCTGCATGTGACGGCGGGCGTGACGTTCGAGCCGCTGTCGGTCCGGCGTGTCTGGGCGACCGGCACGACGGCAGGCCTCGTCATCACCGCCTATCTCTCCTGAGGTCGTCATGAGCAGCTTCGGCTTTGCGCGCGTTGCGGCAGCCCAGCCGGCCGTGGCCTCCGTGGACGTCCAAGTGGGCACGCGCGCCCAGGAACCTGTCGCCGTGATCCAGGCCGCGAGCTGGACGCGGCTCGACGGACGCTATCGCTTCGTGGCCGGCGAGACGGGAATCACCACGCTGCGGCTTGGTTTCGTCAATTATCTCGTGAGCAGCGGCCTGCTGGAGGTCACCAGCGGCAATCCGATCACTCTCGACTGCGCCGTCGAGATCAGCGCGGCCCAGGCGCGCTTCGGCGACATGCCGGCGCCGCTGGCGATCCGCGCCTTCTTCAACGGCCAGGCGAACGTCACGCTGGCCGATGGAGCGACCGTGCACAGCGACCCGATCCCGGTCTTCCTGCCACCGGGCGCCGAGTACTGGGTCCGGTCCTCGGTGCTGGTGAACGCGAGCGAGTTCGTGCCGGTCGCCTACCAGTCGAACGCGCCGGGCGAGGTCACGGTGGCCGGAACGGGCGCCTCGCAGGCACTCGGGACGGGACCGCTCGTCGGCGGCACGATCCAGTCGGTCGGGTTCGGACCGGCTTCGGTGCGCGGCCGGGCGCCGCGCTGGCACCCGACCGTGCTCGTGCTGGGTGACAGCATCGCCTACGGCCAGGGCGAGAGCGCCGGCGACGGTCTGGGCAACCGCGGCTTCACCCGCCGAGGGCTGGCGGGCATCCGCGGCCACACCCTGCCGAGCCTGCTGCATGCGCGGGCGAGCGACCGGCTGTTCGGTCAGTTGCAATACGCCCAGCCGCGAAAGCGCGTCGAATGGGCCACCTTCTGACCGCGGCGGGACGGAACCTTCACCCCCGCGCCCGGGTTGGACCCGCGAAGGGGAAACGGAGGAACCTGACATGAAACACCTGCTTCTCGCTGGCCTTCTGCTCGCAGGAGTCACCCCGGTCCTCGCGCAGACCGCGCCACCGGCGACCCAACCGGCGACGCCGCCGCAAACCACCGCGCCTGGCGCGCGCGGCAACGATCCCGCCGCTCCCATTCCCGGCGCCAACAGCTTCACCGAAGTGCAGGCGACCGAACGGCTTCGCGAGCAGGGCCTGATGGTCCAGGGAAATCTCCAGAAGGGTGATGACGGCATCTGGCGCGGCCGCGCCACGCGCAACGGCGCGCAGGTCAACGTCGCGGTCGATTACCGCGGCAACGTTACGGCAACCAACTGAGGAACATGACCATGATGCAGACCCTTACGCGGGTTTACGACGACTACACGGACGCGCAGTCGGTCGTCCGGGCGCTCCGGGAAGCGGGCATCCCCGAACCGGACATCAGCCTGGTGTCGAATCATGCCGGGGACGGAGATGGCTCGGCGACCCAGGACGGCGTCGCCACCGGCGCGACCGTGGGCGGCGCGCTCGGTGCCGGCGCAGGTTTGCTGTCGGGACTGGGGCTGATGGCTATTCCTGGCGTCGGGCCGGTCGTGGCAGCCGGCTGGCTGGCCGCCATGGCGACCGGCGCGGTCGCGGGCGCGGCGACCGGCGCAGCCGCCGGTGGCATCATCGGCGCGCTGACCAACGCGGGCGTCACGTCCGACGAGGCGCATATGTACGCCGAAGGCGTCCGCCGGGGTGGCTCGCTCGTCTCGGTCCGCGTCAGCGACGACAACCGCTCGCGGGCCGTGGACATCATGGACGAGTATGAACCGGCCGACATCGAGCAGCGGCGCTCGACCTGGCAGTCCGAAGGCTGGACGGAGTTCGACCCGGCGGCGAAGCCCTACTCGTCGAACGAGATCAGCCGGGAGCGCCAGCGCTACATGGGCTCCTGAACGGAACTCCGATGACTGGATTGGTGGGAGGTCCGGTGAGCCGCCGGACCTCCCGAAACCCCGGGTCGGGACCGCCGATCGGATCGAAAGGCTCGAGCACATGATTTTCCCGCAATCAACGTCCGGCGTCCCCGTCACGCCTTGGCCGGTACCGCGCCCCGCGCCGGGCAATTTGCCCGACGTGAGCCCCGCCGATTTCCCGATCCCCAACGATCCGGACCTGCCGGTGCCGGCGCCTCCGACCGTCCCCGACGTCGACCTGCCGCCGATGCCCACACCGCAGCCGGGCGGAATGCCCGACGTGGTCGATCCCTCGCAACCCCGACCGGTCCTCTGAGCGCAGGTCCCTCTGAGCGCAGGTCCCATCGACAAGCATAAAGCCACGCGAGCGGGACCGGATCCCGCCCGCATGGCCCGACTGTCGCGAGGCCGCGATCCCCGTCAGGCGGCCCGACGGTTGACGGTGCTCTCGGCCATCTGCGTCAGCTTCTCGTCCGTCGCCTTCTCTTCCTCGAGGTTCTGCCGCAGCAGATGGGCGCAGTCGCGCCGGCCGAGCTGGTCCGCCCACGCAGCCAGCGTGCCGTACCGGGCGATCTCATAATGCTCGACCGCCTGGGCAGCCGCGATCAACGCGGCGTCCATGACGTGCTTGTCGTCGACCTCGCCGGAGACGTCCTCGGCTTCCTCTATGATGCCGTCGATCGCCGGGCAGGTCACGGTGTCGGGCTGGACGCCATGCAGCTGGAAGACCTGCTTCAGACGGTCGATCTGGTTCTCGGTCTCGCGAAGATGCATCTCGAAGCCCTGGCGCAGCTCGGGCGAGGTGGCCTTTCCGATCATGGTCGGCAGAGAGCGCGCGATCTTGTGCTCGGCGTAATACATGTCCTTCAAGGTATGCACGAAGAGATCGTCGAGCGTGGCGATGTCCTTGCTGAAAAAGCCCATGGGAAGCTCCTGCTGTGCGGCCTGCGGCGGCCGTCCGTTGGCTGGGTGACGCCCCGGCCGGATGGTGGCGGGACACAGGAGCAACGCCCGGCCTGACGGAGCGTTCCGCCGCGGGATGTCCGGGGGACCGGTTGAGCGCCAGAGCGACAACGGCCTGATCGCCCCGCGCAGGATCGCGGAAGCCTTCCGCACGACCAGCGAGGAGATCGCGCGCTTCGCCGGTCTCGGCAAGGACGCCATCCAGCGCAAGGACAGGATTGCCTCCGACAAGACCCAGCGCCGCCTGCGCGCGATGATCGAGGTCATCAACAAGGTCGAGCCCCGCTTCGGATCCGCGATGATGGCCTACGCCTGGTATCGCTCGGAACCATTGCCCGGCTTATCGGGGCAGACGGCCATGCAGCTCGTGCGCACGGGCCGGACCGATGAAGCGCTCGACGACATCGATGCGGTCGACGCCGGCGTCCACGCCTGACTCGCGCCCTTGCGCTACGAAGGCAAGCTCTACCGGGCGCTGAACCCCATCTTTACCCGTGAGCCGCTCTCGGGTCGCGGCGTCGAACTCCATGGCGGCCGCTTCAATCCGAAGGGCCTGCCCACACTCTACGCGTCGCTGTCCATCATGACGGCGTTGCGGGAGGCCAATCAGGTTGGCACGCTCCAGCCGACGACGCTCGTCTCCTACGACGCGGACATCGAGGCCGTCTTCGATGGTCGAGACGGGATGGCGCTCGCGGCCTTGGGGATCGGCGCGGCCGAACTGGCGGATCCCGCCTGGCGCGATCGCGGCTCGTGCTGATCGACGAAGAAAGACGGCTGCCATAGCCCGCGCTCGTCTCATGGCCGACGGTGCTGCGAAAGAACGATTGGTGGGTGATGTAGGGCTCGAACCTACGACCCGCTGATTAAGAGTCAGGTTTTTATTCTTCTTATTGTCATTTGCCCTTTTATCACGACAACCCAACATATTGATTGCCCATGTCTTTGGACGACTGAACCGTTCTATCCCTCGACGGCCCATGTCGCTCGATCAAGGCATCCCCAAAGCCCATAGGACACCCCGTCACGCCAAGAGCGGGGTTGGGCCTTGCCTCGGCACCATTTTGCTTCGAGCCGTTGTCATGGCATTGGAACACCATGCGTAATGACATTGTCATTGCGATATGGTAGTCAAATTCGCACAGGAGACTTCCGATGCCAGCCGCTGCCCGCGATACCCTCAACATGCGCATCAAGCCCGAAGATCGCAGTCTGTTCGATTGGGCGGCGAAGGCGCAGGGCAAAACCCGCACCGATTTCATCCTCGAAGCCGCGCGCCGGGCGGCGGAAGAAGCGTTGCTTGATCGCACCCTCGTGCATGTCGGGGCAGAAGCCTATGCCGATTTCCTCGCCCGGCTCGACGCACCGGCCATCGCCAATGAGCGTCTGAAGAAGACGATGCAGACCGCGGCACCCTGGGAATGAGGCGCTTTGGCCGCCATGCTGTCTGCCCCCTCGCCCATCCAGCCCGAGCACGACTGCTCGGGTTTCTCCTGTGGTCATGCGAGTCTGGACGACTGGCTCAAGCGGCGCGCCCTAGCCAACCAGAAGGCCGGTGCCTCCCGCACCTATGTGGTGACAGACGGCAATCGCGTGATCGCCTATTTCGCCCTTGCGTCCGGCGCCCTCGCTTGCACCGAGGCTACGGGAAAACTCCGCCGCAACATGCCCGATCCGATCCCCATGGCGATCCTCGGACGGTTGGCGATCGACGCGTCGTTTCAAGGTCGGGGGCTCGGGCGTGCGCTGTTTCGAGATGCGGCTTTGCGCGTCCTTTCGGCAGCGGATGCGATCGGCATTCGCGGCCTTCTGGTTCACGCGATTTCCGACGAAGCTGCCGGGTTCTATCGCGCGATAGGGCTTGAACCCTCCCCCGGCGACCCGCGAACACTGATGGTCACCTTGGCCGAGTTGCAAACCGCGCTGTGACGGACGGGTTCAGTCTCTGGATGGCGCCAGCCGACCCCGATAACAGGCCCGAGGCCGACGCTTTACAGCGATTAGCATGGACGCTGCAAACTAAAGCATTGAAATATATGGAACATTTGGTGGGTGATGTAGGGCTCGAACCTACGACCCGCTGATTAAGAGTCAGCTGCTCTACCGACTGAGCTAATCACCCGTTTCCCGCGGCGCCGGGCGGGGCGAACGGGAGGCGGTGAACTAGCAAAGGGGGGCGGCGGTGTCCAGCAAATTGCGGCGCGGATGGCGGCCTCGCGCGGAAGCCATCGCGAGTGCAACGTGGGTCGCCGGATCGAGCCCGGCCATGACGCCTTTCCGAAGCGCGCTCTGAGCTGGGCTCACCCCGCCTGCGCGTGCAGCCGCTGGCGCTTCACCATCAGCTTGTCGAGCGCGGCGACGTAGGCCTTGGCCGAGGCGACGAGCGTGTCGGGGTCGGCGGCCTTGGCCGTCACCGTCTTGCCCTCTTCCGCGAGGCGGACGGAGACCTCGGCCTGGGCGTCAGTTCCTTCGGTGACGGCATGCACCTGATAGAGTTCGAGCGTGGCCGTATGCGGCACCATCTGCTTGATCGCGTTGAAGGTGGCGTCGACGGGGCCGTTGCCGGTCGACTGCACCGTCATGTGGCGGCCGTCGATGTCGAGCGTCAGGGTCGCCGATTGCGGGCCCATGGTGCCGGCGATCACGGTGAGCGCCACCACCTTGAGGCGATCGGTGGCGCTGGCGATGCCTTCGTCGACCAGCGCCTCGATGTCCTCGTCGTAGACGTGCTTCTTGCGGTCAGCGAGCGCCTTGA
>CAZVMY010000093.1:0-8757 GCA_964628955.1 uncultured Methylocystis sp. | reverse complement strand
GGCAGGCGGCCGTCCTGCGCGCGGAAGGTCAGAAACAGGCGCAGATTCTCGAAGCCGAGGGCCGCAAGGAAGCGGCCTTCCGTGACGCGGAGGCGCGCGAGCGCTCGGCCGAGGCCGAGGCCAGGGCGACGCAGATGGTCTCGGATGCGGTGGCCAAAGGCGACCACGCCGCCTTGAACTACCTGATCGCCGAGAAATACGTGCGCGCGCTGGCCAGCCTCGCCAATTCGCCGAACCAGAAGGTCCTGATCCTGCCGATGGAAGCAGCCGGCCTCGCCGGGGCGCTGGCGGGCATCGGAGAGATCGCAAAGGCAGCCATCGGTGATGGCAGTGCCGCACGGCGCAGCGGCAGCGTGCCCGCGACGGTGCGCGTCGATGACTGACTCCGGCCCGCCGCCAGGACCGTGCCGGGGAAGCATGGACCGGGAATGACGGGCCCGGCCAGCCGGCGGATGCGTGGTTCCGCATGCCCATGATCGCCGCTCACTGGCTGTGGCTGGTCGCCGCGCTCGCGCTCGTGGGGGCGGAAACCGTGGCGCCGGGCCTCTTCCTGTTCTGGCTTGGCCTTGCCGCAGGCGCGGTCGGGCTGACGCTCGTCGTGCTGCCGCTGAGCGTCACGGCGCAGCTCGCGCTCTTCTCCGTGCTGGCAGTCCTGGCCGTGCTGGCGGGCCGCCTTTTCGGTCGCCGGGAGGGCGATGCGGCCGACGCGCCATTCCTCAACCGTCGCGGCAGCGCGCTCGTCGGTCGCGTGCTCCCGTTGGAAACGGCGCTCGCCGACGGGACGGGGACGGTGAGGATCGACGACACGGTGTGGCGCGTGAACGGCCCGCCGGCACCCGCCCAGACCCTCGTCAGGATCGTCAGGGTCGACGGTGCCGTTCTCACGGTCGAACGGGCCTGAAGGCCGATCGCGGCCGGCTCAGGTCACGCCGAGCCTGAGCAGGTCGTGGATATGCACCAGTCCGACCGGCCGGCCGTCCGCCACGACGATGATGGTGGTGCGCTTCTTCGCTTCCATCCGTTCCAGCGCTTCGACCGCGAGCGTGTCGGGCGGGATCGTCTGCGGTTCGGCCGTCATCACCGCCTCGACCTGGAGCGAGGTCAGGTCGGCGCACATGTGGCGGCGCAGGTCGCCGTCGGTCACGATCCCGGAAAGACGTCCGGCCTCGTCCACCACGATCGCACAGCCGAAGCCCTTGGCCGTCATCGCGAGCAGCGTCTCGCCCATGCTGGTCCCGGTCCTGACCAGCGGCAGCCGTTCGCCGGTGTGCATCACCTGATCGACGAAGGTGAGCTGCGCGCCCAGCTTTCCGCCCGGATGAAAGACGCGGAAGTCGGCCGCCGTGAAGCCGCGCAGCTCCAGCAGCGCCACCGCGAGGGCGTCGCCGAGGACCAGCTGCATGGTGGTTGAGGTCGTGGGTGCCACGCCGTTCGGACAGGCTTCGCCCGCGCGCGGCAGCGTCAGGCAGACGTCGGCCGCCTCGCCCAGCGCGCTCGTCGCGTTCGACGTGATCGCGATCAGGCCGACGCGGAACCGGCGCGAATAGCTGATGAGGTCGGCGAGCTCGCGCGATTCGCCGGTCCATGACAGCGCGACGATGACGTCGTCGGGATGGACCATTCCGAGGTCGCCGTGGCTCGCCTCGCCTGGATGGACGAAATAGGCCGGCGTGCCGGTGGAGGCGAGGGTGGCGGCGATCTTGCGGCCGACATGGCCGGATTTGCCCATGCCGGTGACGATGACCCGGCCCTTGGCTGCGCCGATCAGGCGGGTTGCCGCCCCGAAGGCTTCACCGAGGCCGTTGCCGATGGCGGCCGCCAGTTCGTCGAGCCCGGCGCGCTCCGTCGTGATGGTGCGCAGGGCCGAGGCGATGGCCGGGTCGAGCCCGGTGGTCTGTCTGGTTCCCCACATCGGCCCGAGCTACCACGATCCCGCCGCACTTTGGAAGAGCATGGAGCAGGCGGCCTGGGTGCAAGGAAGCGTTAACCACGTCCGTTTACCTCTCGGTGACGCCTGCCGCGTGCCGCGGCGGCGCTGGGAAAGCTTCGGTGCGTCCGTTCTGGAAGAGGCTCCGGGCCGCTGGCCTCGCCGGCGCCGCATGCGTGAGCATCGCATGCGTGGCGACGCAGGCGCGCGCCCAGTCGGGAGCCGCACTGCGCCCCGCCCTCGAAGAAGCCGGCTCCACCACGCTCCTGCCTCGTGCCGGCGCTGGTCCGCGGGTGCGCGACCAGGCGCGGCCGCGCGCCGTCCGGCGCGGTCCGGTCCGGCGTGGCGACGTCGGCCGGCCGGCAGGCCAGAATTTCCGCTCGCTCGAACGGCCGCCGAACCTCGCCGTGGTGGCGCCGCGCGCGCCGGCGACCGTGTCGCAAGGCCTGCCGCCGCCCGCGCCTCCGCGACGCATCCTGCCGGTTCTGGAAGAGAACCCGTTCGCCCCCCTCGGCTTCCAGGTCGGACTGCTTCGTCTGCGCCCGGGCATCGAAAGCAGCATCGGCTATGACGACAACCCGAACCGCACCTCGTCGGGCATCCCGCGCCGCGGCTCGATCGTCTATCGCGAGGCGGCGGATCTGGCCGTCCAGTCCGACTGGGCCGTCCACGAACTGACGGCGGACCTGCGCGGTGGCTACAGCTTTTTCCAGAGCGCGCCGGAGGCGAACAGGCCGGATGCGGCCGGGCGCATCGGTCTCAGGCTCGACGTCCTTCGGGATACGACGGTCACGCTCGAGGGCCGCGGCCGTCTGGAGACCGAGCGCCCGGGCAGCGTGAACCTGACTTCAGCGGTGATCGGACGGCCGATCGTGGCGAGTTACGGGGCCAGCGCCGGCGTGACGCAGCGCTTCAACCGCCTCGGCGTCACGGTGCAGGGCCTCTTCGACCGCAACCAGTACGAGACCGCGCGGCTCACGGGTGGCGGAACGCTCGATCAGCGCAACCGCAACTACCAAACGGAGGGACTGCGGCTGGGCCTCGCCTACGAGATCGATCCCGGCGTCGTGCCGTTCGTCGAGACCATCGTCGACCAGCGCATCTACGATCTGGAGATCGATGCAGGCGGGCTTCGCCGCTCGTCGAGGGGCATTCAGGCCCGCGCCGGGACGACGTTCGGCTTCACGCGCACGCTGACGGGCCAGATCGCGGGCGGCTGGGGACAGCGGAGCTACGACGATCCGGGTCTCAGGGACCTGCGGGGGCCGATCATCGAGGGCCTGCTCGCGTGGTCGGTGACGCCGCTCACGACCGTCCGGTTGCGGGGACAGACGCAGTTCGAGGAAACGACCAGCGTCGGATCGGCCGGAGCGATCAGCCGCACCGCATCGGCCGACATCACCCATGCGCTGCTGCGCAATCTCAACCTGATCGGCCAGTTCTCCTTCCAGCGCTCGGTCTTCCAGGGCATTGGTCAGACCGACGACACGTATCGCGCGACGCTCGGGGCCGACTGGAGCCTGACGCGTTCGATCGTGCTGCGCGCGAGCTACGTCTTCGACCGCACGCTGTCCTCGGCACCGCAGCAGAGCGTCTCGTCGAACGCGGTGCTGTTCGGCATCCGGCTTCAGTACTGAGGACGAGCGCGTCAGACCTCGCCGACGACCCGCCGCAGTTCCGTCCGGAAGTCCTCAGCGATGTCGGGTCGCGTCAACGCATAGGCGACGTTCGCCATCAGGAAGCCGAGCTTCATGCCGCAATCATACGTCCGGCCCTCGAACCGTGCGCCGTAGAACGGCTGCTGTGTCGCCAGGGCAATCATCGCGTCGGTGAGCTGGATCTCGTTGCCTGCGCCGCGCTCCTGCTTCGCCAGGATGTCGAAGATGCCGGGCTGCAGGATGTAGCGGCCGTTGATGTACAAGTTCGATGGCGCGGTGCCGGTTTTCGGCTTTTCGACCATGGCGGTGATGCGGAAACCGTTGGCGCCGACCGGCTCGCCACGCCCGACGATGCCGTACTGGTGGGCCAGCGCCGGATCGCATTCCTCGACCGCGATCACGTTCCCGCCGGTCTGCCGATAGACCTCCATCATCTGGGCGAGGCAGCCCGTCTCGCCGAGCATGATCATGTCCGGCAGCAGGACCGCGAAGGGTTCGTCACCCACGATGTCGCGCGCGCACCATACCGCGTGGCCGAGGCCGAGCGGCGCCTGCTGCCTCGTGAACGAAGCGGTTCCGGCCGGCGGCGTGTCGGCACGCAGCGCCGCGAGTTCGTGGGTCTTGCCCCGCTTTTCGAGCGTGTCCTCGAGCTCGTAGGCAAGATCGAAATGATCCTCGATCGAGCCCTTGTTGCGGCCGGTCACGAAGATCAGATGTTCGATCCCGGCAGCTTTCGCTTCGTCCACCACGTGCTGGAGCACCGGTCGGTCGACAACGGTCAGCATTTCCTTCGGCATCGCCTTCGTCGCGGGCAGGAAGCGGGTGCCGAGTCCGGCCACGGGGAAGACGGCTTTGCGAATGGGTCTGGGCGTCATCGAAGCACTCGGGTCTGGCGTGACGGGCGGGGCGGAGTCGGACGGATTGCGTTGGTGGCTCGACGGAACTTAACGCGGCTTGAACCGTAGTCGGCCTACCACGGCACGTCCCATCGTGGAAAAACTCTCACGCGTAAGGCCGGCCATGACGATTCTGGTGACAGGCGGTGCCGGCTACATCGGTAGCCACATGGTGCTGGAACTCGTCGATCGCGGTGAAAACGTGATCGTTCTCGACAACCTGTCGACCGGGTTCACCTGGGCGCTGCCCGATTCCGTTCCGCTCTATCGTGGCGAGACGGGAAACGAGGCGCTGGTCGGCGCCATCCTCGGCGCCCACGATGTGCGGGCGATCATCCATTTCGCGGCCTCGATCGTGGTGCCCGACTCGGTCGCCGATCCGCTCGGCTACTACCTCAACAACACGGTCAACTCGCGGGCGCTCATCGCGGCGGCGGTGCGGTCGGGAGTCCGTCACATCGTGTTCTCGTCGACCGCGGCGGTCTATGGCACCCCGGCGACGCTGCCGGTGGCCGAGGATGCGCCGCTCCGCCCCGAATCTCCCTATGGCATGTCGAAGCTCATGACCGAGGTCATGCTGAAGGACGCGGCCGAGGCGCATGGCTTCACCTACGCCGTCCTGCGCTATTTCAACGTGGCCGGCGCCGATCCGGGGTTGCGAACCGGACAATCGACGCCGATGGCGACCCATCTGATCAAGGTTGCCGTCCAGGCCGCGCTCGGGCGCCGCGACGGCATGGCGATCTACGGCACGGATTATCCCACGCCGGACGGCACGTGCCTGCGCGACTACATCCACGTCAGCGATCTCGCGCGGGCGCATTCGGCGGCGCTCGACCATCTGCGCGGCGGCGGCAGCAGCCTCACGCTCAACTGCGGTTATGGGCGCGGCTATTCCGTGCGCGAGGTCGTCGATACGGTGAAGGAGGTCTCGAAGCTCGGCTTCGCGGTGGCGGAGGCGCCCCGGCGCCCCGGCGATCCGGCCGGCATCGTCGCCGACAATCGCCGGATCATGGCCACGCTCGACTGGAAACCGGCCCTCGACGACCTCGGCACCATCGTCGAGCACGCGCTGGCGTGGGAGCGCAAACTGGCGCTGCGCAACGGCTGAGCCGCCTCCTTGTGGCATGGTTAATCCGGCCTTAACCGGTCCCGGATCACTCTCGCCAGCGTCCTGCCGCCGGTTTATCCTGCGGGCGCCCGTGGAACTCTCGCCATGCCGTTCATCGCGTCCGCTTTCAGGAGAACCTGCGGCCTCCTCGCGATCATCACTCTCGTCGCCGGAGCAAGCCCGGCCGTCGCCGACTTCCAGGCCTTCGTCGCAGGACTGCGGCCCGAGGCGGAGGCTGCGGGCGTGTCACGGACGACCTTCGACCGCGCCTTCCGCGACGTCACCCCGGACCCGTCGATCATCGCGCTGACGAAGAAGCAGGCCGAGTTCGTCAAGCCGATCTGGTCCTATCTCGATGGTGCGATCTCGGCTGAGCGCATCTCCCGCGGCACCGCAAAGGCCCGGGAATGGAACGAGGCTCTCGTCGCGGCGGAACGTCGGACGGGCGTAGACCGCCGCATCATCCTCGGCATCTGGGGCATCGAGACCAACTTCGGCAGCTACACCGGCGACAAAGACGTGATCCGCTCGCTGGCGACCCTCGCCTATGCCGGCTACCGCGACGGGTTCTTCCGCGACGAGCTGGTGGCAGCCCTGCGGATCCTCGAGGAACGCAAGGTCGCGCGCGCGGGGATGAGGGGCTCCTGGGCGGGCGCCATGGGACAGACCCAGTTCATGCCCACGAGCTATCAGAAGTTCGCGGTCGACGGCGATGACGACGGCCGCGTGGACATCTGGAGTTCGGTCGACGATGCGCTCGCGTCCACCGGCAACTATCTGAAAGCCTTCGGCTGGCGCGCCGGGCTGCCGTGGGGCTTCGAGGTGAGCCTGCCCGAGGCTTTCGATCTCAAGCTCGCCGACCGCTCGCAGCCACGCTCCTTCGCCGAATGGCGACGGCTCGGTCTCGCCAGGACCGACGGGCGGCCGCTGCCCTCCGACGGCGAGGCAGCGATCTATCTGCCGGCCGGCGCGCGCGGCCCAAGCTTCCTGGTAACGTCGAATTTCGCGGTCATTCGCAAGTACAACAACTCCGATTCCTATGCGCTCGCCGTCGCGCATCTCGGTGACCGGCTCTACGGCGGCAGTCCGCTCGCCGCGGCCTGGCCACGCGGCGACAGGAGCCTGAGCCGCGGACAGAGCATCGAACTCCAGAAACGGCTCGCCGCTCTGGGCTATGCGATCGAGAAGATCGACGGGAAGCTCGGCGAAAAGTCCCGCGAGGCGATCAGGGCCTATCAGCTCGCGAGCGGCCTCAAGCCCGACGGCTACCCGTCGGTGACGCTGCTGACCCGGCTCAAGACGGCCCAGCGCTGACGCTTCGCCGGCGTCGCGGTCTGCGGTATGGTCGCCGCATGTCGTTCGCTCGCCGGTCGCTGCTGGTCCTCGCCTTCGCCTTCGCCCTCGCCGGTATGCTGGTGCTGGCGCCGGCTGCATGGGCGCAGAGCAATCCGCTCGACTTCTTCCGGCAGCTGTTCGCGCCGCGCAGCGCGCCCGCGCCCGTGCTCCTGCCGCCGACCCGGCTCGACGACGCGCCCGTCCGGCCGCGGCCGCGACCGCAGCGTCCGACGGATGCGTCCGCCCAGGACATCGCGAAGGCCTCGCTCTTCGTCCATGTGGTGGGGGATGCGTTGGCTGAGATGCTGGCGGTCGGGCTGCGCGACGTCTTTTCCGACCGGTCGGACGTCGCCATCCTGCGCAAGACGCGCTCGGCGTCCGGCCTCGTCAGGGAGGACTACTTCGACTGGCCGAAGACGCTGCGCGACATGGTGGCGCTGTCCGACCGCGCGCTCG
The DNA here is from genome assembly GCA_964628955.1 of uncultured Methylocystis sp. Classification (GTDB taxonomy): domain Bacteria; phylum Pseudomonadota; class Alphaproteobacteria; order Rhizobiales; family Beijerinckiaceae; genus CAZVMY01. Next base: position 1,374 of record CAZVMY010000093.1, on the reverse strand, counting down.
ACCGGGCGCGGCGCGAGCCCGGGACGCCGGAGGCGGCCGGAAAGCCGGGCGAGGCCGCGCACGACCGGATCGACGTTCTCGTCGTGATGCTGGGCAGCAACGACCGCCAGCCCTTCCGCGACGAGACGGGCTCCCACGAGCCACGATCGGAGCGCTGGAAGGACCTCTACGTCGCGCGGCTCGACGAGTTTCTGGCGGTGGTCAAGGGCCGCGGTATTCCCGTGGTTTGGGTCGGCCTGCCCATCATGTCCAGTCCAAGGCTGACGGCGGACATGCTGGCCCTGAACGAGCTTCTGCGCGACCGCGTCACGCGCGCCGGCCATGTCTACGTCGACATCTGGGAAGGCTTCGCGGACGAGGAGGGGGAGTACGCGGCGAGCGGCCCCGACATCGGGGGCGAGATCGTCCGGCTGCGTAGCGCCGACGGTATCCAGTTCACCCGGGCGGGCGGGCGCAAGCTCGCCTTCTTCGCCGAGAAGGAAATCAGCCGGCTGCTGCGCCTCGGTGGCGCGCGCACGCTGGACGCCTCGCTGCTGCCGCCGGACGTCAACGAGCAGATAAGGCGTGAACAGCCCAGTTTCGTCCAGCCGGACCTGCAGCGCGCGCTCGGCCTGCCCGACATCGACCCGCTGGACATCCCCCTGGCGGTCAACAGGCCGCTACAGGGCCAGACGGTGGCGTTGACGGCACCGCCTCTCGCGCGCGATGGCGTGCTGGCACGCGGTCCGCTGCCGATCGCCACGGGAGCCGCCGGCGTCGAGCGCGACCAGATGCTGATCTGGGGGCGCCCGCCGAGCCCCAAGCCGGGCCGCGCCGACCACTTCCCCTGGCCGAGACAGCCACGCTGAAGCGTTAGTCAGCGCGGCAGCACGGTCTCTCCCATGAGATCGCGATCGATCGAACGCGCGGCCTGCCGGCCTTCGCGGATCGCCCAGACGACGAGGCTCTGGCCGCGCCGCATGTCGCCCGCCGCATAGACCTTGTCGACACTCGTCCGATAGTCTTCGGTGTTGCCGGCGACGTTCCCGCGCGGATCGATCGCCACGCCCAGATCTTGTAGAAGACCTTCGCGAATCGGAGCGACGAAGCCCATCGCGAACAGGACGAGATCGGCCTTGAGCTCGAATTCCGAGCCAGGCAGCGGCTTGAAATCCGGACCAACCTTGGAGCATAGCAGCGAGGTCACCCGGCCGCCCTTGCCCTGGAACTTCACGGTTGTGACGGCGAAAGCCCGCTCGGCACCCTCCTCGTGGCTCGACGACGTGCGCAGCTTCAGCGGCCAGTCCGGCCAGACCAGCGGCTTGTTCTCCCGTTCGGGCGGCTGCGGCATGATCTCGAGCTGGGTCACGGAAAGCGCGCCCTGGCGCACCGAGG
>CAZVMY010000092.1:4230-8785 GCA_964628955.1 uncultured Methylocystis sp. | reverse complement strand
CGTCGATCACCTCCTGCGCGGCCGCGACGATCGTCTCGCCGAGCTTGCGGTCGAGGCGGCCGAGCGCCATGTTGGTCTCGGCGGCGGCGCGCTTGACGATGCCGAGCGCGCGGATGACCGGTTTCGGCTGGGTTTCCGTGCCGATCCTGAAGTTGCCGAGCGAGCGCTCGGCCTGTGCGCCCCAGTAGCGGTCGCTGGCCACCTCGATCGGGCCGAAGGTGTCGGTCTCGGTGCGGGTCGCCATGGTATGCCTCGCTTGCGGGCGCCGTTCGCCGGTCCGGCGCAGGCGTCGATCCTGCCCGGCTCTTAGATCGTATGCCGACGAGCGGCAATGTCGGGAGAGATCACATGCGAGCCAGTGCGATGCCGATGCGAGGAGCCGGGATGCCGGCGGCTTCGCTCCCGATCCGCCCGCCGGCGCCGGTGCCGGCCGAGCGACGGATGTCGCGGGTCGAGGCGCTGTTCGCGCTCAGGCGCAACCCGCTCGAAACCTGGCATAGGGTGCATTTCGAGGAGCCGATCGTCTCCGGCAAGGGCCTGCTCGGGTTCGTCACCGTGCTGAACGATCCGGCGGCGATCCGGCACGTGCTCGTCGACAACGCCGCGAATTATCCCAAGGACGACCTGCAGAAGCGCGTGTTGTCTCCCGGCCTCGGCAACGGCCTGCTGACCGCGGAGGGCGAGGGCTGGCGGCGGGTCCGCCGGACGCTCGCGCCCGTCTTCACGCCGCGCCGGGTGGCTGCCTTCCTGCCCGCCATGGAGGACGCGGCCGGGCGTCTGGTGCGGCGCTGGCATCGGCGCGGCGCCGGCGCCGTGCTCGACGCCTCGGAGGAGATGACCCGCGTCACCTTCGATATCCTCTCGCGCACGCTGTTCTCCGACAGCATCGACGGCGAGGCGGACGCCTTTTCCCGCTCGCTGACCGCCTTCTTCGAGACACAGGGGCGGATCGATCCGCTCGATCTGCTCGGCGCGCCCGACTGGATCCCGCGGGTCGGGCGCATCCGGGCCGAGCCGTCCTTGAAGTTCTTCGAGGAGCGCGTCCACGCCATCGTCGCGCGCCGCCGCGCCCTGATCGCGCGGGGCGAGATGCCGCCGGACGATCTGCTCACGGCGCTGCTCCAGGCGGCCGATCCCGAAAGCGGGCAGGGCCTCACCGAGGAGGAGGTCGGCGCCAACATCATCACCTTCATCGGCGCCGGCCACGAGACCACGGCCAACGCGCTGACCTGGTCGCTCTATCTCGCCAGCCGCTCGCCAGCGGCGCTGGCGACGATGCGCGCCGAGATTGCCGGGCGGGATGCCGGCGGAGGGAGCTGCAATCCGCTCATCGACCTGCCCTTCACCCGCGCGGTGGTCGAGGAGGCGATGCGCCTCTATCCACCGGTCGCGACGCTCAGTCGCAAGGCGCTGAAGGCCGACCGCATCGGCGATCATGACATTCCGAAGGGCTCGCTCGTCGTGATCTCGCCCTGGGTGCTGCACAGGCACAAGCGGCTCTGGGACACGCCGGGTGACTTCCGGCCGGAGCGATTCCTGCCCGGCGCGCGCGAGGCGATCGACCGGTTCGCCTACCTGCCGTTCGGCGCCGGCCCGCGTGTCTGCATCGGCCTGCAGTTCGCGCTTCAGGAGGCCGTCACCGTGCTGGCGGGAATCGTGCGGAGCTTCGATTTCGCCTATGCCGGCGCCCGGCCGCCGGCGCCGGTACAGCGCATCACGCTCCGGCCGAAGCGCGGCATGCCGCTGCGGATCAGGCGTCCGCCGGCCGCATCGGGCGTGTAACAGACCGTCTGGAGACGCGCCTCAGGATGAGAAAACGGGAGTTTGCAAACAGGCTCTAACCAGGCCTGCCGGTGCCGGGCCGGCTACTTCTTCTTGCGGAAGGCGTCGAGGCTGAGGACTTCCGCACCATTGGCCGAGGCGTCGTCGGCCTTGTCGGCGGTCTCGCGCACGGGTCTTTCGGCCTTGCCGGCAGGCTTGCGCTCCGCCTTCGGCTTTGCGGCGACGGCAGGAGGTGGCGCGGGCTTGGCAGGCAGCTTCGCCGGCAGATCCTTGGTAGACAGGTCCTTGGTAGACAGGTCCTTGGTAGACAGATCCTTGGTCGACGCGTCCCTCGTCGACAGCTCCTTGGCCTGTCCCGACTTCCTCTCGGCCGACAGCAACCCACCTGCCGGCCTCTGAGGCGGCAGCGCCGCGAGTTGCGGGCGCTTCGCGGCAAGGGTCGTCGACGGCTTGTCGTCGTTCTCGGCCGTGGTGTCGGGTTCGATCACCTCGAACTTCAGACCGAACTGGACGGACGGGTCGAAGAAGCCAGTGATGGCCTCGAACGGGACCAGTAATCGTTCGGGGACGCCGCCGAACGACAGGCCGACCTCGAACGTGTGTTCCGTCACGCCGAGGTCCCAGAACTGGTGCTGGAGGACGATGGTCATCTCTTCCGGATACTGCTCGCGCAGCCGGTTCGAGAGCCGGACGCCTGCGGCAGTGGTCTTGAACGAGACGTAGAAATGGTGCTCGCCACCAAGACCCTCGCGGGCGGCATCACCCAGCACCTTGCGCACGACGCCCCGCAAGGCATCCTGCACCATCAGATCGTAGCGGATCGGTTCCGAACCCATGGTCAAAAGCTTATCCGATTCCGGATGGGATGCGAGGGGCGCGGCATCGAAATCGACCTGCCTGCCGGCCCGCAACGGCCGGATCGGCAACCCGGCCTCCCGCTCAATCCCTCGTTTGGGCGGTGCCGCCCACCGGCTTGAAACGGAAGTGCAGGCTTCTGTTGCCAGGTGCCTGCGAACCCCGCCTCTAAGTGCTACCCTAGAGGACTTGATTTCGGTATTTCAAACCGCTTACGCGGCCTGAGCAACCGGAGCATAGTTGTCATTCGCAACTATCAAACGGCCCGATGACGGCGGAACCATGCCGAGCGAAAGAACACCCTTTACACCCCCGTCGATCCTGTTTCGCCCCCGCCACAACCCACGCGCAGGCACGCCGGTCGTGGGCTCTGGTGGAGGCGCCGGGTACCGCCCCCGGGTCCGATAGGCTTATTACGATGACCATTTATCGCCATAGCCGCCTTGCGACAGCTCGGTGAATATAGGGCCCGGACGACGATTGCGAAAGCCCAATCGCGGCCGCGTCGGCGTGGGGACGCGATCCGCCGCACGGCGCCGTGGGAAACTCCGCTCCCGATGCCTCGCGGACAGGTGATGCGGGTGACGGCTTTTGACACGCGTGATAGGGGAATCATGGCAACGCCAACAGGCGGCCGTAGGAACAATCGGAGGCTTCTGCAGATGGCCGATCTCGCGACCTATACCGCCGACGTGAAGAAGTATGCCAAGGCCATGGATGAGGCGGCGGTGGCCGGCATCGTGAAACATTGCGGCATCGCGCTGCGCAACCGCGACTCGGCGCTGGTGTCCGGTACCGATCCGGCCGAGATCGACCGGGTGGTGCAGGGCTTCCTCAAGAAGAAGCTCGCGCGGACTGAGCCGGACGCGGATCTCGCCAAAGCCTGCATGAGCGTCATCGAGAAGATGAAGGCCGATCGCACGAAGTCGCGCGTGACGGTCTATTATCTGCTGGCCGAACATTTCAACCAGCTCGCGCTTTTCCATCCCAAAGCGAAGTAGCGGTTTCGGGGCCGGCCGCGGACCGTTCCGGCCAGCCGGTCCGGTCCGAAAGAGAAGCGGCCGATGCAGCAGTACCACGAACTCCTGCAACGCATCCTCGACGAGGGTGTCGCGAAGTCCGACCGGACGGGGACCGGAACGATCTCGGTGTTCGGTCACCAGATGCGTTTCGACCTCGACGACGGCTTTCCGCTGGTCACCACCAAGCGGCTGCATCTCAAGTCGATCGTCCACGAACTGCTGTGGTTCCTCGCAGGCGACACGAACGTCGCGTATCTGCGGGCGAACGGCGTCGGCATCTGGGATGAATGGGCCGATGCCGAGGGCGACCTCGGCCCCGTCTATGGCCGGCAATGGCGATCCTGGGCGACGCCCGACGGCGGCAGCATCGACCAGATCGGCCGGCTGATCGAAGAGATCAGGCGCAATCCGGATTCGCGCCGGCTGGTCGTCACGGCCTGGAATCCGGCCGATCTCGACCGTATGGCGCTGGCGCCGTGCCACTGTCTGTTCCAGTTCTACGTGGCCGACGGCCGGCTGTCCTGCCAGCTCTACCAGCGCTCGGGCGACGCGTTTCTCGGCGTGCCGTTCAACATCGCATCCTACGCGTTGCTCACGCACATGCTCGCGCAGGCGACAAATCTGCAGCCAGGCGCGTTCGTCCACACGCTCGGCGACGCGCATCTCTACATCAACCATCTCGACCAGGCGCGGCTGCAGCTGTCGCGTTCTCCGCGAGCGCTGCCGCGACTTCGCCTGAACCCCGCCGTCCGATCGCTGTTCGCCTTCCGCTACGAGGACGTCGTCGTCGAAGGCTACGAGCCCCACCCGGCGATCAAGGCGCCGGTGGCTGTGTGACGGGCACCCTCTCCAGCCTGATGTCGATCTCGCGGTCCACATAGGTCCATTCGGCCGTG
>CAZVMY010000092.1:0-4220 GCA_964628955.1 uncultured Methylocystis sp. | reverse complement strand
GCGCAGGCGGGTGAGCATGTGATCGAAGGCCGGCGAGTGTTCCGGCGCGAACTCGAACCAGGTCAGGAAGTCGAACGGTTCGCCCAGGTCGCGCGAATGGTGCAGGCGCCGCGCGACCGCCGGCAGGTATTCCATGCCGATCGCCGTGTGGCGCGAGGTTTCCTCGAAGATCGCGCGGCGCTCGTCCTGGGCCAGACTCCACCATGCAGGCGTCTTGCGGATCGGAATCAGCGCGGCATGGCGCGCTTCCGGCCGGCCGAGGCCGGCCTGGCGTCGCCGCAGCTCCGACACCTCGCGGCCGGTCGCGTAGCGGACGTTGCTCACGACGCCGCGCAGCACCCAGGCCGGGTTCGCCTCGTTCGTCGCGCCCGGCGCCAGGGTCGTCACGTCGAGCTTGGCAGCCGGCGGGAGAGCGGCGCCGCACAGGCACGTCATCCCGATGACGCGCCATTCACCGCCGCTGCCGCCAGCAAATCGATATTCCGTCACGGATCGCTTTCCCCCTGTTGCTGCACCGATTAGGACAGTCGGGTGACCTCCGGCAAACGGAAGCCGCCGGAACCGGATCAATTCTGCTCCGGATCGACGCTTCTTCCGCCGCCGTCTGGGCGAGCATCACCGGAGCCGCAGCCTTGCCAGATCGTCGTTCGTGGTGTCCGGCGTGCTGTCGCTGATCGCGGGGGTCGCCCAGAACGGCGTCATCGGCCACGAGAACCGGCTGCTCTGGCGGCTGAAGAGCGACATGCGCCGGTTCCGCGCGCTGACGATGGGCAAGCCGCTCGTCATGGGCCGGAAGACGTTCGAATCGATCGGCCGGCCGCTGCCGGGGCGCCATTGCATCGTGGTGAGCCGCGATCCCGCCTTCGAGGCGGATGGCGTGGACCTCGCGCCGACGATCGAAGCGGCCCTCGAACGCGCGAGCGAGATCGCCGGCCGGGAGGATGGGGCCGAGATCATGATCGGCGGTGGCGGCGAGATCTATGCCCAGACCATCGGTTTGGCCGACCGCCTGTACGTGACCGAGATCGCGCTCTCGCCAGCGGGCGACGCATGGTTTCCGGAGATTTCGCCTGCGGACTGGCGGGAACTGCATCGCGAACGCCACGCTGCCGGTCCGGACGACGAAGCCGCTTTCTCTTTCGTGGATTACGTGCGACGGACGTGACCGACCTGCGACCGAGGGCTGCGGTCTTCCGCGCCACGTTGACCTTCGTGTCGGACCGCACCATTTGCTGCGTAGGACGTGCCAGTCGCGCATGGTTTGCGTCCGGCCGGCAGTTTCGCTATCGGCAGAACAGGATGGGGTGCTACCCCGCCCCAGCAAGAGGACGGCCATGCCCTGGAACAATCAAGGCGGTGGACCCTGGCAGCCCAAGAACCAAGGGCCCAGGAACCCCGGACCATGGGGGCAGGGACCGCAAGGCGGCGGTGGCGGCGGCGGCGGTGGCCGCGGGACGCCGCCCGATCTCGAAGACCTGCTGCGGCGCAGCAGCGACCGGCTGAAGTCGATCTTTCCCGGCGGCAGCGGCGGGATCGGGCCGCGTGGTCTGGGGCTGATAGCCGTGCTTGGGGTTCTCGGCTGGCTCGCGACCGGCATCTACACGGTGCGGCCGGACGAGGTCGGCATCAACCTCGTGTTCGGCACCTACGTCGGCAAGAGCCAGCCCGGCCTGAGCTACAACTTCCCGTATCCGATCGGCTCTGTGATGAAGCCGCGGGTGACGGCCGTCAACAAGACCGAGATCGGCTACCGCACAACCGGCGCGGTGCGCACCGGCAACCGCAATTTCGACATCGAGGAGAGCCTGATGCTCACCGGCGACGGCAACATCGTCGACATCGATTTCGACGTGCAGTGGCAGATCGACCCGGCGCTGGCGGAGAACTACATCTTCAACATGCAGAACCCGGACGGCTCGGTGAAATCGGTCGCCGAGAGCTCGATGCGCGAGGTGATCGGCCGGCGCAACATCCAGCAGATCCTCACCACCGACCGCGTCGCGATCGAGGCCGAGGTCCAGAAGCTGATGCAGGACATCCTGAACGGCTACGGGGCGGGCGTGACGGTGCGGCTGGTGCAATTGCTCAAGGTCGACCCGCCGAGCCAGGTGATCGACGCCTTCCGTGACGTGCAGGCGGCACAGCAGGACCAGAGCCGCATGCGCAACGAGGCCGAAACCTATGCCAGCCGCATCGTGCCCGAAGCACGTGGCCAGGCGGCGAAGCTGATCCAGCAGGCGGAAGCCTACCGCGAACAGACCGTGGCTGAGGCCAACGGCCAGGCCGCCCGCTTCACCCAGGTGTTCGACGAGTACCGCAAGGCGCCGGACGTGACGCGCCAGCGCATGTTCCTCGAGACCATGGAGCGCGTCTTCGGCGGCACCGACAAGATCATTCTCGACAACCAGAACAACGGACAGAGCGGCAGCATCGTGCCCTACCTGCCTCTCAACGAGCTGCAGCGCCGGCCCACGACCGCGGCTCCGGTCCAGGGGACCACGCGATGAACGGCAGCCTCCGCATCGGACTGATCGCGGCCGCGGTAATCGTGGTCGTCGTCGCGACCAGCGCCGTGTTCGTCGTTTCGCAGACCCAGCAGGCGCTCGTCCTTCGGTTCGGCGCGATTCGTTCCGTGGTGACCAAACCCGGTCTCAACTTCAAGCTGCCGCTGGTCGACAGCGTCATCTTGATCGACAAACGCATTCTCGACCTCGATCTGCCGGCCCAGGAAGTGCTGGCCTCGGACCAGAACCGCCTGATCGTGGACGCCTTCGCGCGGTACCGCGTCATCGATCCGCTGCGGTTCTTCCAGTCGGTGAACAGCATCGCCGGCGCCAATGCGCGGCTGTTCCCGATCGCGAACTCGGCGGTGCGCAACGTGATCGCCGACGCGAACATCACCGCGATCGTGAGGAGCGACCGCTCTGCGCTGATGAATCGCATCCAGGAAGACGTGAACCGGCAGGCGCGCGGCCTCGGCCTCGAGATCATCGACATGCGGCTTACCCGCGTCGATCTTCCTGCGCAGAACAGCCAGGCGGTCTACGACCGGATGAAGACCGAGCGCGAGCGCGAAGCTGCGGACCTCAGGGCGAACGGCAGCCAGCAGGCGCAGACGATCCGTGCCCGCGCAGACCGAGACGTCGTGGTGCTGCTCGGCGACGCCAACCGCAAGGCCGAGGAGACGCGGGGCCAGGGCGACGCCGAACGCAACCGCGTCTTCGCGGAAGCCTACGGCCGCGATCCGGAGTTCTTCGCCTTCTATCGCTCGATGCAGGCTTACGAGCAGTCGCTCAAGGCCGGCGACACGCGGCTGGTGCTGACCCCGGATTCGCCGTTCTTCCGCTACTTCAATGATCCGACGGGCCAGCGGCAGCCTGCTCCGGTCCGGCCCTGACGCCAGCCGATGCAGGACTTCCTTTCGGCGCTCGGGTTGGTATTCGCGCTGGAGGGGCTGGTACTCGCGGCGTTCCCTGCCGCGAGCCGGCGCGCGATGGAAGAACTGGGACGCGCCCCGGAGAGTTTCCTGCGCAGGGCGGGGGTCGTCTCGGCGGTGGTGGGCGTGGCGCTGGTCTTCGTGGTGCGGCAACTCCTGGCGTGACGACCGCGTCGGGGGGCTCCGTCCCGCTTCCGCCTCATTTAATGACTTGATCACGTTCCGTGGGCGACACCACAAACCGAAGAGGGCCTTCATGTCGGCTTTTCTGACCAGAATGACGAAATTAGCCGGCGCCGCGGCTATCGGATCGGCGCTCGTGCTCACGCCGGTCGCTCCCGCTTTCGCGCGCGGCCCCGATTCGCTCGCGCCGCTCGCCGAGCAGGTGATCGACGCGGTCGTGAACATCTCGGCGTCACAGACCGTCGAGAACCGCTCCGTCCCGCTGCCGCAGGTGCCGCCGGGGTCGCCGTTCGAGGATTTCTTCAACGACTTCTTCAACCGCCAGGGGCCGGGCGGCCAGGGCGGCCAGGGCCAGCAGGGGGAGAGCCCGCGCCAGCGCCGCTCCAACTCGCTCGGCTCGGGCTTCGTCATCGATCCGTCGGGGATCGTGGTGACCAACAACCACGTCATCGGCGAGGCCAACGAGATCACGGTGATCTTCAATGACGGCCAGCGCCTCAAGGCCGAGGTCGTCGGCAAGGACCCGAAGATCGACGTGGCGGTCCTGCGCGTGAAGCCGGAGCGGCCGCTCAAGGCCGTCAAGTTCGGCGACAGCGAGGTC
>CAZVMY010000091.1:8262-8804 GCA_964628955.1 uncultured Methylocystis sp. | reverse complement strand
GCGGTCCATGTCGCGCCGCCCGGCGATCGCGCGGCCGGCGCCGGTCAGCGACCCCTCGAACGGCGCGAGCCCGGTCAGGGCGCGCGCCAGCGTCGACTTGCCCGAACCGGACGCGCCGACGATGCCGAGGATCTCGCCCTCAGCGACATCGATCGAGACGGCGCGGTTGCCGGTGACGCGCGCGGCCTGCCGTCCGGCGAGCGTAGCGAAGAACGACGGCCGGCCGTAGTGGACGGTGATCCCCTTCGCCTCGACCAGCGGCGGCACGCTGCGGTCCGGCATCGAACGGACCAGCCGGCGGTCGGGCCGCGGCACGGCGGCGACCAGTTGCCGCGTATACGCCTCGCGCGGGTTGCCGAGCACCGCGCCGATCGGCCCCTGCTCGACCATGCGGCCGCGCTCGAGCACGGCGACGCGGTTCGCGACGCGTGAGACCAGCGCCAGATCATGCGAGATGTAGAGCGAGGCCGTGCCGGTCTCGGCCTGCAGCTCCGCGAAGAGATCGAGGAGACGTGTCTCGAGATCGGCGGCGGGCGGCCGCT
>CAZVMY010000091.1:0-8252 GCA_964628955.1 uncultured Methylocystis sp. | reverse complement strand
GTCGTCACGTCGAGCGCCGTGGTCGGCTCGTCGAACAGGATCAGTTCCGGGCGGCACGCGAAGGCGGTGGCGATCACCACCCGTTGCTTCTCGCCGCCGGACGCCTCGTGCGGATAGCGGCGCATGATGCCGGCCGGATCGGCGAGGCCGACGCGGGCGAGCATGGCGCGGCCCTCGTCGCCGGCCGCGGCCCGGTCGAGGCCGCGATGCAGCATCAGCGTCTCGACGAGCTGTTCGCCCAGTGTCAGCGTCGGGTTGAGCGCGCTGGACGGGTCCTGGAACACCATGCCGATGCGCCGGCCGCGGATCGTCGTGAGGTCTGTTGCGGCAAGTTTCGTCAGTTCGAGCCCCGACAGCCGGATCGAGCCCTGGCTCTCGACGGCATTCTTCGCGAGATAGCGCATGATCGCCCACGCGAGCGAGGTCTTGCCGGACCCGGATTCGCCGACGAGGCCCAGGACCTCGCCGGCTTTGATCGAGAGGGTGATGTCCTCCAGCGCGCGGCGGATGCCGGCCGGCGTCCGGTAGTCGAGCGTGTAGCCCGTGACCGACAGAACCGGTTCGGCGGTCGCCGGGGCGGACACGGTCGTGGCGCCCTCAGGTCCGGGGATTGAGCGCATCGCGCAACCCGTCGCCGAAGAGGTTGAAGCCGATCGCGACGAAGGCGATCGCGGCGCTCGGCCAGACGATCATCCACGGCGACAAGTGCATGAACCGCCGGGCCTCGGCGATCATCAGGCCCCATTCGGGGGCGGGCGGCTGCGCGCCGAGACCGAGGAAAGAGAGCGTCGCGAACACCATGACCGCGAAGGCCATGCGGATCGTCATCTCGACGATCACCGGCGCCACGACGTTCGGCAGCATCTCGCGCAGGACGATGTAGGACGCGCCCTCGCCGCGTGCGACCGCGGCATTGACGTAATCCTGCTGGCGGACAGCCAGCGCCACCGAGCGGGTGATGCGCGCCATGCCGGGTGTCCCGGCGATGGCGATCGCCAGCACCGCATTGATCGAGCTCTTGCCGAGCGTCGAGACGATCAGGAGCGCCATGAGGAGGCTCGGCACCGCCATGACGGCGTCGATCGTGCGCATGACGCCCTCGTCGACGCGGCCGCCGAGATAGGCGGAGGTCGTGCCGATCAGGGCGCCGGCGAAGGTGCCGAGCAGCGTCGCCAGCAGCGCCATGACGACCGTCGTGCGCGTGCCGATGACGAGCCGGCTGTAGATGTCGCGGCCGTACTGGTCGGTGCCGAGCCAGTTCTGCGCACCGGGGCCCCGATAACGGGCGAGCGGGCTCAGCGCCTCCGGATCATGGGTGGCGACCAGCGGCCCGAACAGCACGACGAGCGCGACGACGGCGAGGACCGCCACGCCGATCGCGCCCTGCGGCGTGGCGAAGAGCCGGCGCAGCGTCTCACTCATAGCGGATGCGCTTGTCGACGACCGCATAGGCGACGTCGGCCAGGAAATTGGCGACCGAATAGGTGGTGGCGAGGATCAGCGCCCCCGCCTGGATCATCGGAAGGTCGCGGTTCTGCACCGAGACGATGAGCTGCCGGCCGATGCCCGGGATGGCGAAAATCTCCTCCACCACGATGATGCCGCCGAGCAGATAGCCGACGTCGAGCGCGACGATGGTGATGGTCGGCAGCAGCGCGTTCCGGAGCGCGTGTTTCCAGAGCACGGTTCGCTCCGGCAGGCCCTTGAGGCGCGCCGCGCGGATGTAGTCGGTGTGCAGCACGTCGACCATTTCGGAGCGCACCATCCGCGCGACGTGGGCGACGAGGATGACCGAGGTGGTCAGCACCGGCAGCGCCAGATGGCGCAGGCTCTCGATCAGATTCTCGGACGGCGGCACGAAGCCGGTGGCCGGGAAGATCGGCACGAGGTCGGCGAGCAGCAGCACCAGCAGCGTCGCGGTCACGAATTCCGGCAGCGAGACGCCGAGATAGGAGATCGTCGCGAAGCCGAGCGATGCGGCGGCGCCCTGCCGCGTCGCCGCCAGAATCCCGAGCGGGATCGCGATCACCAGCATCAGCGCCAGCGAGAGGAAGGCCAGAAAGAGCGACCGGCCGAGCGCGGTCAGCATGACCGGCAGAACAGGCTGGCCGGTCCGCATCGAGGTGCCGAAATCACCCGTCAGGATACCACCGAGCCAGCGGCCGTACTGGACGATCAGCGGCGCATCGAGCCCGAGCCGCTCCCGGAGCGCCACGAGCTGCTCGGGCGTCGCGTTCTCGCCGAGCAGCATCGTCGCCGCATCCGCCGGCAGCACCTGCGTGATGCCGAACACGACGAGCGACACCACGAGCAGCGTGTAGACGAGCAGCCCGAGACGGCGGAGGAGATAGCCGGGTGACATTCTCCCGGTTCAGCCGCGCTTCGGCGCGCTGTCGGCGAGCGAAACGAAATCGAGCCGGAACACGGCGCCGCGCGGGTGGAGCTGATAGCCCTGCACGTAGCTGCGCTGCGCCGTCAGCAGGTCGAAGAACACCGGGATGATCGACGGCACCTCGGCATACATCAGGTCCTGCGCCTCGCCGTAGAGCGCGCGGCGCTTCTCCGGCTCGATCACCTGCCGCGCCTCGCCGATCAGCTTGTCGAAGGCCGCGTTGTTCCAGCGCGTTTCGTTCCAAGTCGCGTTCGAGGTGTAGAGCAGCGAGAAGATGCCGTCGGCCGTGGCCTGCATGTTGTAGAAGCCGATGTAGAAAGCGCCCTTCTTCCAGACCTGGTCGAGATAGGTCGCGTGCGGCATCGTCTGGATCTTGATGTCGAAGCCGGCGGGCTTCGCCATCTCGCGGAGCGCCACGGCGAGCTGGGCGCGGACGGCCGGGCGGTCGGAGGCGATCAGCGTCGCTTCCAGCCCGTTCGGATGTCCGGCCTCGGCGAGCAGTGTCTTGGCCTCAGTGATATTCGCTTTCTTCGGCGGGAGCGCCTTGCCGTAGGTGTAGGCCGCGTTCAGCGGGGTGTCGTTGCCCGCGGTGCCGAAGCCCTCGGCGACGAAGCCCACCATGGCCTCGCGATCGACGGTGAGCGCCAGCGCGCGGCGGACGCGCACGTCGTTGAACGGCTTCAGGTCGCAGCCGAAATTGACGTTACAGAACTGGCCCGACGGCGTGCGCAGCGTCTTGACGCCCGACGCCTTCTGCAGCCGGCCGTATTCGGTCGGCAGCGCGTTCAACATCAGGTCGGTGTCGCCGGCGATCAGGGCCGAGCCTTCGGACGTCGGGTCGGGATAGATGATGACTTCCACACGGTCGAGATAGGGCCGGGTCGGATCATAGTAGGCGGGGTTGCGCTCGACGACGATCTTGCGGTCCGGCTCGAACGAGACGAGCTTGAACGGACCGGTGCCGATCGCCTCGCGGTCGAGCTTCGCCAGCCCGCCGGCGAGAACCGCGGCCGGGACGATGCGCGCGTTGGTATAGGCCAGCATCACCGGCAGGTCCGCATAGGCGGACTTCAGTTTGAAGACGACCGTGGTGGCATCGGTCGCCGAGACCTTGTCGATCGGGCCGATGTTGTTGCGGGCCGGCGAAGCGGTCTTGGCGTCGAGCATCGCCTCGAAGCTCGCCGCCACGTCCGCCGCGGTGCAGGGCGAGCCATCGTGGAAGACGAGCCCCGGCCGCAGCGTGAAGGTCCATTCGGTGAGGTCGGCGGAGGGCTTCCAGGCGCTGGCCAGATCGGGCGTCGGCGTCATGTCGGTGCCGAGGCGGGTCAGGCCGCTATAGAGCAGTTCGGCGACGAGATACTCGGGGTTCACCCGGGTGAGCAGCGGGTTCAACTTGGACACCGCCTGGTCGACGCTGACGCGCAGCGTCCCGCCGCGCTTCGGCGCGCCCTGCGCGAGGGCGGTATGCGGCAGGGCGGCATGCGGCAGGGCGAGGCCGGCGGCGGAAGCCGCGAGGAAGGTCCTGCGGTCGAGCGTGAGAGGGTCGTTGCGAGCGGTCATGGCCGGCCTCCGTTGTTCTGTCCTCCGCCGCGTCCGGCGAGATGGAAGAGGATCGCGCGGGCGAGCGACCGGACGTCGCCGATCGTGGTGTATTCGTCCGCGCCATGCACGTTCCGGTCCGGACGCGAGAGCCCGCCGAGCAGGATCTCGCGGATACCGGCCTGCTGCACGAAGCCCATGTCGGAACTCGACGAGGCGCCCCAGCGCCGGAACGAGTCCGGCTGGAAGCCGAAGCCGAACGACAGCGCCTCGCGCCACGCCGGCCAGTAGCGATCGCCGTCGGGATCGAGCACGGGCATCAGCAGCCCCGCCACCGCAATCTCGACGCCGAGCGCCGGCGTCGTCGCAGCCGCCTCGCGGATCGTCGTTTCGAGTTCCGCCTTGACCGCGTCGAGCTCTTCGTCCGGCGTGAAGCGGCGGTTGACCAGAATACGGCAGGCGCCGGGCAGCGCCGAACCCTTGTCGCCGGCGTGCACGGCGGTGACCGACAGGCGCGCAGTCAGCGGCCGCTCGCCGAAATGCGGCGGGGCCGGCATGGTGGAAGCGCGGGTCTCGACCTCGCCCTTGAGCGCGATGAGTGCGTTCAGCACCGGCAGGGCGGCCTCGACCGCGTTGACGCCGTCGCGCGCGTCACCGGAATGGGCCGCGCGGCCCAGGATCGTCACCTCGAGGTCGAGACTGCCGAAACAGCCGGCCCAGATCCGCGGCATGGCGCCGCCGTTGAGACAGAGCACGTGGCCCTCGATCAGGCCCCGCTCGGCGAGATGGCGGACGCCGGGATAGAGCCCGCCCTCCTCGTCGGTGCAGAACAGCAGGACGGGATCATGAGCGAGCGGCAGATCGTGCTCCGCCGCGGCGCGGAGCGCCAGCAGCGTGGCGGCGATCGTCCCCTTCATGTCGGCGGTGCCGCGGCCGATCAGGCGGTCACCGTCCTGGCGGAGGATGAACGGATCGCCGGTCCAGCCATCGCCCGGCGGCACGACGTCGACATGAAAATAGATGCTGCAGACGGGGCGGCCCGTCCTGCGCCGCGCGATCAGGTTGATCCGCGGCCCGCCGGCCGGCCGGCCGGGCACGCGGCACAGCTCCGGGGGCACCTCGACGCGCTCGAACCGGAAGCCGAGCGGTGCGAACACGGCCTCCATGCCATCGGCGAAGGCCGCATAGCCGTTGCCGGGCGGGAACGACGTGTCGCAAGCGATCATCCAGCGCAGGTCGCCGATCCAGCCGTCCGGCGTCGCCGAGATCGCCCCGGCGGCCCCGGCAAACGCATCGCCCGCCCCAGAGACGACGGGTGCTTTCCCTGACCGGGTCGTGATCGCGACCATGAAGCGTCAGCTTGCGCCTATTTCTATATAGAAATATATTGATTGCATGATGGATGGCTCTGTCAAGCCTGATCGCGACGAGAACGATCCGACGGTTGAGTTCCCCGAGTCCGACCGGCAGCTTCCGCGCCGCGCCGGCCGGGTACGTGCGTCGTCGCTGCACGAGCAGGTCAAGCGCAGCATTTCCGAGGCGATCCTGACCGGGGCGTGGCCGCCCGGCAGCGTCGTGCCGGGAGAGGCGCAGATCGCCAGACGGTTCGGCGTCGCGGTCGGTACCGCACGGCGCGCCCTGTCGGACCTCGTCGGCGAGGGCATGATCACGCGCCGGCCGAGAGTGGGAACCATCGTGACCGGCCGGAGCCCGCACCATTCGCTGCGGTTCTTCTTCCAGTATTTCCGGCTGCATACGCGGGACGGCATGCTGCTGCATTCGCGAACGGTGACGACAGCGATCGAGCGCGGCATGGCCGACGACCGCGAGGCGAAGGCGCTCGGCCTGTCGCCGGCCGATGCGGTCCTCCGTGTCAGCCGGGTCCGGTTCGTCGAGGATCGGTCGGTGATGCGGGATCGCCTCACCTTCCCCGCCGAGCGGCTGCCGGGCTTTCCGCACGACCCGGCCGAAGCTCCGCCCCTGCTCTACCTCCACCTGCTCGAACGCTACGGCATCCGGGTTGCAGCGGTGCGCGAGGAAATCCATGCCGACCTTGCCACCGAGGACGATGCGGCCGAACTCGGCCTGGAACGACCCCATCCGGTTCTGGTGATCGAGGAAGTGGCGTATGATCAGGCGGGAGCGCCATGTCTGCTCGGGTTGCACCGCGCCGACACGCGGGCGCATCGCTACGTGAACGAAGTCAGCTGACGGGAGCCGGCATGTCGCAATCTATGCCGATCGAGGGTTTGCCTGAGCCGTCCGCGACGCTCGACGTCGCCATATACTCGGACGTGATCTGTCCGTGGTGCTACATTGGCAAACGGCGGCTGGAGCGCGCGCTCGCGGACGCGGGGATCGCCGGCACGACGCGGATCACCTGGCTGCCGTTCGAGCTCAATCCCGGCATGCCGCAGAGCGGCATGCCGCGCGCCGCCTACCGCGAGCGCAAGTTCGGCGCGGCCCGGGCCAGCCAGATGGACGCGGAACTGCGGCTGCTCGGCAGCGCCGAGGGCATCGCATTCGCCTTCGACCGGATGCTCGTGACGCCGAACACCCGTGCGGCTCACGTCCTGATCGCTGCCGCCGGTCGTGCGGGCGTGGCGAATGCCGTCAAGGCCGCGCTGCTTCGCGCCTATTTCGAGGAGGCTCGCGACATCGGCGATCCCGAGCTTCTGGCTGCGCTCGCCAACGAGAACGGGTTGCCGGCTGCGGAGGCCAGGGCCGCGCTGACCGACGGGGCGCTGCATCGCGAGGTCGTGGCGATGGAAGAGCGGGCCGTGAGGATCGGCGTTTCCGGCGTGCCGTTCTTCATCCTCAACGGGACGCACGGGGTCTCCGGGGCGCAGCCGACCACCGTCTGGAACGGCATTCTCGCCGAGCTAGGTCGGAACACGGCCGGCCTCGACCTCTAGCTCGGCCTCGGCGGCGCCGTCGGGCGCGAACCGCCAGCGGCACAGAACCGTGGGGTCGGGATCCTCCACCTCCATCGCCTCGAGCTGGACCAGCAGTCCGGCGACGAAGCGCGGGGGAGGCGTGAGATGGACCGGCTGATCGGCCTGGATGAGGAGGTCCACCAGACCGTCGGGTCCGCGCCTGCCGATCAGCGTCAGCTTCAGGCCAGAAGCCGGACGAATGGAGCGTTCCAGGACGTCGACCGCGAGGAGGCCGAGAGGGACCGCCCGGTCGACCCGCAGTTCGACCGCAGTGTCGAGATCGACCGTCATCTGCATGCGAGGAAGGCGGATCAGGCTGGCCACCACGGACGCGACCTCGCGCAGAAAGGGGTCGACCGGAACGGGCCGCATCTCGCCCTCGGCAAGCGCGATGCGATAGGCAGCAGAGAGAACGTTGACCCTGCATTCGGCCGCCGCGAGCACTTCGCGCGCCTCGTCGCGCAGCTCGCGCCTGGTGACGCCGAGATAGCTCTGCACGACCTGCAGACTGTTCTTGACCCGGTGGTGCAGTTCGCGCACGAGCCGCTCGTTGACGTCGAGGGCGACCTGCAGCGACCGCTTCTGCGTCGCCTCGACCTCGATCATGTCGTTGAAGGCGCTCGCGACCTCGGCCGCCTCGAGCGCCATGTCGTCGTCGATCTTCACCTTCGCGGCAAGGCCCGCCGACCGCGCGCGCGCCACCGCGCCGATGCGCATCACCGAGGACCGCAGCTCGCGGTTGACGGTGCGCACATAGGCCACGACGAGGACCGCCAGCGTCAGCAGCGGCGCCCCGAGCATGACCGCGAACTGCAGGCGCGCGTTCTGGCGCGGTCCGTCGCTGAAACTCGCCAGAGCATAGAGTTCCGGCTCGGCCACGGCGCGGACCGCGTAACTCCGGGTCTCGCCGCCCTGGCTTACCTCGGTCCAGAGGGACGAGGCGGCCAGCCGCGGCCCGCCTTCGGGCAGCCAGCTCCGGTCGTCGTCGCCCGCCCCGCGCGACACGACGAGCTGGCCGTCGCCCGTGATCAGTGACAGCAGGACGCCCTCGCCGACTGGTCCGAGACTGAACACCTGATCGAGCAGATCGGGTGAGATGAGCAGCAAGGTCTGCCACTGGCGGCCGGAGACGAGCCGGACGTCGCAGAAGATCGCCAGCCTGCCTGCGCCGCCAGCCTGGACGAAGCTGTAGCGCGCATCGATGTTGAAGTCCGGACCCCAGGATGGCGCAGGAGGTTTCTGCCCGAGCGTGCGGCGCAGTTCGGCGAGGTCTGCAGCCGACACGCCGGTGGCCGCTGCCGACGCTTGGCATCCCGGACGATCCGCCGCCCAGATCGCCGCCAGTTCGAACCCCGGCATCTCGCCGATGATCCGCTCGAGCAACA
>CAZVMY010000090.1:8441-8835 GCA_964628955.1 uncultured Methylocystis sp. | reverse complement strand
AAATCCGGCCATTTCTTCTTCAATGCACCGATCGGGCGCGGTTACGACGACGGGCTGGTCACGGCCATCGCCGTCCTCGACATGCTCGACCGCAACCCGGACCGGACGATGGCCGACCTCTACCGCGCCCTGCCGAAGACCTGGGGAACGCCGACGATGTCGCCGCATTGCGCCGACGAGGTGAAGTATGGCGTCGTCGACAGCGTCGTCGGACGGTTCAGGGCGATGGCCGAGGCCGGCCGGTCGATCGCCGGCCACCGGATCACGGATCTGGTCACGGTCAACGGAATTCGCGTCGTCACGGACGACGGAACCTGGGGCCTTGTGCGGTAGTGGTCAATTATGAACTAAATTGTCTTTTTTTTAGATAGTATGACGTCTTATGCTTGTTTTG